>JBIKWV010000452.1:0-4697 GCA_044356135.1 Elainellaceae cyanobacterium | reverse complement strand
CAGGACTTTTGACTAAATTGCGCCGATTATCTCTGAAACGCTGACGCAATAAGCGTTTCAGAGACAATCGGCGCTAAAACCAAATATGCCGCGAAACGCCCTCTGCGAGGGCGTTTCGCGGCACTGTAGAAAAAATAGTCAAAAGTCCAGTGAGATCAGGAAATTGAGGAAATTTTCCGAAACCCCTTGCATTTTTTAAAAGTAAAGCCATACTGGTGAAGGCATTGCCCAAAGCCAACAGATAAAATAGGGCGATCGCCCGTGCATCTATCTCCAAAGCATCTGTCGTCGAATCAGGGATGTTCGAGATAGCTGTATTTACAGCGGTTTTACCATCATCAGGTACAGGAGGGGTGTGGGCACCGCCTCCACACGGGGGTTCTTCCCCTTGAACTCCCTACCTCGTTCGCATAAAAAGTGCTGTATTTTCAGGGATTTGCAGTAGTAGCTCCATCAGGCGATGCCCCGGGGAAACTGCGAAGCAAGTACAGCTTGATGTCCTGTTGATCTGGAGATCACAGGATACTCCTACCCATGAACCAAATTCACTCAGGAGTAATCAATCCATGACAATGACAATTGCAAAAAAAGTAGCGCTGGTAACAACTGGCACTCTACTACTTGCACTCAGTTCCACCCGAGACGCCCAGGCACTTACCATCTTCGAAGATCGCCCATCCTTCACATCAGTGGTTGGGAGCCTGACCAATATCGATTTTGAGGGACTGGCTCCAGCGAGGGGATTCACCGACTTTGCGACCACGGGACTGACGCAATCAGGTGTCACTTTCTCATCCGTTCGCCCCCCGAATACCCCCCCGACAGTAAATTCCATCCTGTTTGCGGTTGATCCAGCCTACGATCCGTCCGGCTACAACTGGGGGTCAGGGGCGCTGCTGATTGGTGGTTTACGAGGAACAATTAATGTCACCCTGCCCGGTGGCACGAATGTGGTCGGAACTGACTTCTCGACCATTTTGCCCTATGCCAGCGATCTCACCGTCACGCTCTCCACCGGGGTATCTCGAACGATCAGCGCCCTCAACTTTCCCAATCGGGCGTTTATCGGGTTTGTTTCAGAAACCCCCATCAATTCGCTCTCTTTCACTTCCCTGAACGGTTATCCCCAACTGGATAACTTTACCTTCGGTCAACGCATCGTTGAGCAAAGTACGCCGATTCCCACACCAGCACTGCTGCCGGGGTTGGTCGGTCTGGGGGTGGCGGCGTGGAACAGACGCAAAAGAGTCGTATCAGGGCCAGAAGCTGAGAACTAAGGCAGCAACGCAGCATAGTAAATGGGCGTGGAAAAAGTCGAAACCCCAAAAGCTGTTCCGCCCTTCGACTTCGCTCAGGGCGGAACAGCTTTTGGGGTTTCAATCTGAATCGCGCCTACCTACTTAAAACTGGGATTTTATTAACCCACAAAACCCTGGGCTTACAGCGCTGTTCAACCGCTTAAGCCCCAGTTGTTTTTTTGAGAGCCGCACGGAGCGAGGCTCTCAAAAAAGCAACTGGGGCTTATTCAAGCGCGAAGCGCTGTAATCGGAAATAGAGTTTTGTTGTCTGGAAATTGCTTTGCGGCGCGGCGAAGCCGCGCCGCAAAGTAATTTCCGAGGAAGTTTAATATTTATTTTGATCGGATGGGAAGTAGCTTTGCAAATAATTTAGAGTGAGCCGTTTAGTTTCTGTCACCAGGCGCTGTCGAAATGTTGGCTCTTGACTGAGAGATAGCCATAGTAGTGTTCCGATCGCTTTGACCAGCACAAAGGCGATCGCTTGATAAGCGTCTGCTTCTAAGCTGGCATCGCGTCTGGCCAGGGAACTGGCTAAATCCTGAATCAACTGGGCATCGGTTGCCTCGTCAATTTCTGCCAATTCACGCATCGTTCCCTGAACCTCCATGAAAATGGCATGGTAGCTGGGATGCTCAGTAAAGAAGCGATCGGTGGTCTCAATTAACTGATCCACATAATCTGGCAAAGAGAGGGTCGCCAGTTCAGCTTCATCCATAACTGCCAACTGTTGATGCAGCTTTTCTGAATAACGAAATGCCAGGGCTTGTAGAATCGCGGTTTTGTCTGGGAAGAACTGGTAGAGCGAACCGATCGGAACCTGGGCCTGAGCCGCGATCGCATTGGTCGTTGTTGCGGTGTAGCCCTGGCTGGCAAATAGCGCTTCTGCCACATCCAGAATGCGATTGACCCGCTCCTGACTGCGGGCCTGACGCGGTTTACGGCGCATTCCGCCTGCGGTTGATGGGCTTTCAGACATGGGCACTCTTCCTGGTCGAAAATAAATGAGTATCGCTCACATTTTACTTGACATAATGCGAGGGTTACTCATATTATAAAAACATGAGTGATGCTCACATGCTAACCCGGTTTGCACCAGAAAGTCATGTTATGCCTCAGAATCTGCTGACCCCAAAAGCTGGCTCTGCCAGTATGCACGCTCGCTGTCTGCTGCAATCTATCCACGTTGGATTCCGATTTGTGCGCTTTCAATGTTTTCCCTGGTTTGTGTTGGCAATTTCTCCACTTAAATTGCTTTTTGCATCAGGGGTGGAACGAATTCATGACCAGGTTCGTTATTTCAGGGCGATCGCCCGGATTGATTTTGTCAGTGTCTATGGGTTGCTCAATGACCTGCTCTGGTAGAGATCTTCGAGTGTCTCTGGTGGATCCAATTTGTCAAAGTTGAAGTTTTTTTTGGAGTAACTCCTATGCAACTGCTTGATTCAGCTACGTCCAATATCTCTGTGAATGCTCCTGTGCAAAAACAAACGCAAAATCCAATCGTCCAGAAGTTTAAGTCTGTTCTCTCAAAGCTGCTGATTGTTAAGTCATTCACCTCGATGCTATTTGGAGACAACCGCCTGGAAACAGTCGGTGAGTTGACCTATGGTTTGCTGGAAACACCTGCCTATGATCGGTTGGCTCAGCATCTCAATCAAGATCCGGCGTGTGCTGCCCTGATCCGCGATCGCTATATTCCGCCTGCTCACGACCTGGATGCTTTACTGAGCTTGCCCCCCAATTCCCTGGGATACACCTACGCTGCTCAGATGAAGAAAACGGGTTTCGATCCCAATCTTCATGCCGGGATGGTAGCGAAATCGGATGCGGAATACGTCGAGCTACGGCTGAGTCAGACCCATGACCTGTGGCATATCATCACTGGATTTGACACCACTGTAAGCGGTGAAATTGGCTTACAGGCATTTCATTTGCCCCAGTTTCCCTATCCGCTGGCAACGATGCTGGTTGCAAATAGTTTAATCTCCACCACTTTAAAGGAGCCAGAACTGTTGCCCCAATTGTTGGAAGCGATCGCTCAGGGATTTCAAATGGGTAAAGCGGCCAAACCCCTTTTCGCCCAGAAGTGGGAAGAGGCTTGGGAGAAACCTTTGACTCAATGGCAGACTGAGTTGAATATTCAACCCATTCAGCATCCGTAGGGCAACCCATCATCATGCTCAGTTCTCCTCTCAAACAGCCTAACTTTCGCTGGCTCTGGGTCGGACAAACGTTCATTTATTGTGCGAGTCAGTTCTGGTTTGTCGCCCTGACCTGGCTGGTTCTACAGAAAACGGGTTCAGGCATGGCTCTGGGCACCGTCCTGATGGCAGCCGCAATTCCCCGTGGTCTCTTAATGCTCGTTGGCGGTGCAATTAGCGATCGCTTCCCGCCCAACATCATCGCTGCGATCGCAACGGCTGCCAGCACACTCCTGAGTAGTTCATTAACTTTGCTTTTACTGATCCACACGTTTCATCTTTACGGGATGATCCTGATTGCAGGGCTATTTGGCATCTCAGAAGCCTTTTTGTACCCAGCGACCCTAGCGTTATTGCCCCGCATTATCCGCAAATCTCACTTAGTGCAGGCGAATGCCTGGATGCAGGGGAGCGAGCAGATCAGTAATGTATTAGGCCCCGCTCTTGCAGGGATTGCGATCGGGACGTTGGGGTTAACCACTGCCTTCGCTTTGAACACTGTTCTATTTGCGATTGGCGCAGGTTGCATCTATCTGGTGCGAACTCGTCAGATTATCATTACGGCTCCTTTAGAACCCCATACCCTCACCAGCGGAATTTGGGAAGGATTGCGCTATGCCGGCCACCATCCCGGCATCCGGATCAGTTTGCTGTTGATTGCGATGATTAATTTTGCCATTCTGGGACCAATCGTCGTTGGCGTTGCTGAATTAGTGACCAGTCGGTTGAATGGAGATGCCACCACCTTTGGATATTTACAGTCCACTTACGGGGTTGGGGCATTATTAGGTGTGTGGATTGCCAGCCGACTGGGTGGAATTAAACAGCTTCAAACGCCTCTGTTTTTACTGGCAAGTGCTTTGGGCATCGGACTCATCGCCCTTGGATTTGTATTTCAAACCTGGGCTGCTGCGACAATTATTCTCTCAATGGGAATCGGGGGTGGAATTGTTGGTGTACTGGCGCTGACCTGGCTGCAACAAGAAACTGCGATCGCAATGCAAGGGCGCATGATGAGCCTGGTCATGTTTGCAGCAGTAGCCCTTGACCCCTTCTCTCAAGCGATTTCTGGTTTACTGCTTGACATTAGTTTGACAGGTTTATTTCTGGCAGCAGGCATCACAATGTTAGTCACAGCTCTCGTTTCATATCTGGTTTAAACGGACGCTCATTCTCTATTACAGCGCTTTGTACTTGA
>JBIKWV010000453.1:0-4697 GCA_044356135.1 Elainellaceae cyanobacterium | reverse complement strand
TGGGGGAGGCACCCACCGCCCCCCCCCCCCAACAACCAGCCACCCGTCTAGAACATTACCTGCCCAGCAGCACGTCACAGTACTGGCTCAGCCGGGTGACGCGATCGCCGATCTGCCGCTGCCGTTGCTGAATCGTGGCGGGCTGACGAGCAGAGTGCAAAAAGGTCACGTCCATCCCCAGGAGCCGCAGTTCTTTATTGATCTCGGTTTGAATGGACTGCACTTTGGCGGTGATCGCCTCATCGAAGGTCTCCACATCTAGCGGAGCCAGTCGCTGCTGATAGAATTGCTGTGCTTCCAGAAATGCGACCTGGAGACGGCGAGGATCGGGGTTGGGCTGACGGCTGATCGCTGCCACCTGCTGGAGCGATCGCTGAAAGGTCTCGAAGTCAGCACCGAAAGCGGGAGAAGAAGAAGTCACAGCGGAGATTTTGGGAAAACGGCTCAACGAATGTAAAGAAGTCTGTATATAGTATTAGAATATTCCCTTAGTCTTTTCCTAACCTTAAGGTAATTCGTCGATTTCAGCGGTTCTCCCCCACGGCTGTCATAATCCTCGTACTCCCATCGCTGCTCCTTCTCCCAAGGGTGTCGCCGGATGCTTTTCTAAAATTGATACAACTAACTCATACGACTAATTTTTTTGATTGAACCATTCAAGTTCTAATTGAGATTTCTGTAAAAGAAGTGACCCGTTGTGTGGGTGGTTCCCCCATCTGTGCGGGAGAAATCATCCACGCAACCCAGATAGGGTCACTGCCGGAAATCTCCTAATGAGAGGCAAAATTCTTGCTTCCGATGGCCTGCATCTCTAATTTTCATCAAAATTGCTTAGAATCAGTCATCTACCCTGCCCTCCTCGCTCAAGGAGCCATAGCATGAACGTAGCAGCACCTTCTCTCCCTACCGACATCACGCTTCCTGACTGGCTCAAAGACTGTTTAATTTCGGAGCGATCGCCTGTCACCGGAGACACTTCAGGCAATCCCCGTTCTGAAGCGACCCTGGTTTGTGAGGCATTTGAGTTCGCCTACCGCCTGCACGAGGGGCAGCGGCGGGCTTCAGGTGAACCCTATATTGCTCACCCTGTTGCCGTGGCAGGGCTGCTCCGCGATCTGGGGGGCAGTGGGGCGATGATTGCTGCCGGGTTTCTGCACGATGTGGTTGAAGACACCGATGTCACCGTTGAAGAGATTGAGCGACGGTTTGGCGGCGAAGTGGCGCGGCTGGTGGAGGGCGTCACCAAGTTGTCCAAGTTCAACTTTTCCAGCAAAACAGAACGGCAGGCTGAGAACTTCCGCCGCATGTTCATGGCGATGGCTCAGGATATTCGCGTGATTGTCGTGAAACTGGCCGATCGGCTGCACAATATGCGTACCCTGGAGCATTTGCCAGACGCTAAGCGCCGTAGCATTGCCCTGGAAACTCGTGAGATCTTTGCGCCTCTGGCTAACCGTCTGGGGATTGGACGGTTTAAGTGGGAACTGGAAGACCTGGCGTTTAAATATCTGGAGCCGGAAGCTTACCGTGACACGCAGCAATTGGTGAATGAGAAGCGGGTGGATCGGGAAGCGTATTTGGAGCAGGCGATCGCTGACATCCGACACGAACTGGATGTGATTGGCGTCAATTACACCGAAATCAGCGGTCGGCCCAAACATCTCTACGGCATCTACCAGAAAATGCAGCGGCAGCAGAAGGAGTTCCATGAAATCTTCGATGTTGCCGCTGTTCGCGTCATTGTAGAAACGAAGGACGAATGCTACCGCAGCCTTGCGGTCGTCCATGACCTGTTTCGCCCCATCCCCGGTCGATTTAAGGACTATATCGGTCTCCCCAAACCCAACCGCTATCAGTCTTTGCATACGGTGGTGATTGGTAGTACCGGACGCCCCATCGAAATCCAGATCCGCACCGAGGAAATGCACCACATTGCGGAATACGGGATCGCCGCCCACTGGAAATACAAGGAGAGCGGTGGTTCCACTGCCAAGATGACCACGGAGGATGAGAAATTCACCTGGCTGCGGCAGTTGCTCGACTGGCAGAACGACCTGAAGGATGCCCAGGAATATCTGGAGAGCGTTCGCACCAACCTGTTCGATGACGATGTGTACGTCTTTACCCCGGGCGGAGATGTAATTCCCCTGGCTCAGGGATCCTCCCCGATTGATTTCGCCTACCGAATTCACTCAGAGGTGGGTAACCACTGCGCGGGAGCCAAGGTGAATGGGCGGATCGTACCGCTGGGCACGACACTGCGGAATGGCGACATCGTTGAGATCATTACCCAGAAAAACTCCCACCCCAGCCTCGACTGGCTCAACTTCACCGTCACCGCCGGGGCCAAAAACCGCATCCGTCAGTGGTATAAGCGATCGAACCGGGAGCAGAACGTTCTGCGTGGACGGGAAATGCTGGAACGGGAGATGGGCAAAAAGGGCTTTGAATCCTTGCTAAAGTCTGAGCAAATGCTGGCTACCGCTGAAAAGTGCAATTACCACTCAACGGAAGACCTGCTGGCGGCATTGGGCTACGGCGAGGTTACGCTGAACCTGGTGCTGAACCGCCTGCGGGATGCAATCAAGGCACAGCAGCCGATCGCCGCTTCTACGCAAGAAAAAGCAGAAACCCTGCTGTTGCCAACCGCCCCCGCCGCCCCATCGCGCACCACACCGCCCGCCAACACTTCCCCGATTGCCGGAGTTGAAGGTCTACTGTACAACCTGGCAGGCTGTTGCAACCCCCTCCCCGGAGAAGACATCATTGGGGTGGTCACCCTGGGCAGTCGGGGGATCTCCATCCACCGTCAGGGCTGCGCCAGCACGGACAGCATTCCGGGCGATCGCCTCATCCCTGTGCGCTGGAACTCCACTACCCCCAGCAGCCCCAGCCAGACCTATCCGGTTCAGGTGCAGATTGAGGTGATTGACCGGGTAGGTGTTCTGAAGGATATTCTGTCCCGCCTCAGCGACCACAACATCAACGTCCGCAGCGCTCAGGTGAAGACCTTCCCCGGCCAGACCGCGATTATTAATCTGGGTATCGACATTCGCGATCACGAGCAGTTGGAGCGTACCTTCACCCAGATTCGCAAGATGAGTGATGTGATCAAACTGCGGCGCGTCAGTCAGGTTGAAGATGCTTAGGGACTTCCCGGTAAATAATCATCCCATTTTTGAGTGAGAGGGCGGCGAAGCCGCCCTCTCACTCAAAAATGGGACAGTTTTATTTTTGGAAGTCCCTTAGGAGAATTGTCAAATTAGGAAAATAGTCAAAACTCCAGAGTTTACTTTTTGCGTTGAAAATTGATTGATTGCGGTGGTGATCGCTTCCATCTGCCCACCGATAAGTTCTTTAAAATTCCTCCAAAGAAGAGAAGATTTTTGTGTAAAGTGTTGGCACAAAACGGGCATTACGTGGTCTAATGATTAGGAGGCTTAACGTCTCACCCCAGGGGGTTGGGGGGCTAACCCCCTGGGTGTCTAAAGTTTTGATAGTAAGAATAAAGTTTTGATAGTAAGAATATCAGTGATTCAAACCCCAGCTTGCACGGCAGAGCTGGGGTTTTGAATTACCCCTCAGACTGCGTTGCCCCGATAGAATAGAGACTCAGGCTTGTATTTCTCAGGATCGCTCCCATCCCCTGCTTTAAACCCACTCTATTGATCCCGCCCTGTGGCTCCCATGACCGACGCTAAAATTCTGCTGACTGGTCTCAAGTCTTACCATTTTCGGCATCCTCTCGACCTGGAGGCGACGCGATCGCTCCAGCAGCTTCCGGGACTGGATGTGCTGCTACGCAGTCTGGTTGGCCCCGTGGCGGAGCAATTTTTTCATCTGGAGAATCTGGCATCGGGGATTCGTGTGGGTGAAAACCAACTGCCTCATCTGTACCATCTGCTGCTGGAAGCCTGCGAGGTGCTGGATCTGGAACCTCCCCAGCTCTACATCCGACAAAATCCAGTTCCCAACGCCTACACCTTTGCCATGCGCGGCAAACAACCGTTCATGGTGCTGCACACCTCACTGATTGATTTGCTGGAACCCGACGAAATTCAGGCCGTGATGGCTCATGAACTGGGCCACCTCAAGTGCGAACACAGCGTCTACCTGACCCTGGCTAACCTGCTGGTGCTGGCCGCAGGGCAAATTGGGGTGCCGCTGGTGCAGGGATTGCAGGAGCGGTTGATGGAGTGGGTGCGCTGTGCGGAATTTACGTGCGATCGCGCTGCCCTCCTGGTGGCACAAAATCCCCGCACGGTAGCCTCTGTCTTGATGAAGCTCACTGGAGGCTCTCCCACCCTGGCGAGCCAACTGAACCTGGACGCTTTTCTAGCGCAAGCTCGCTCCTACGAAGACCTGAGCGACAACGACATGGGTAGACTGATGCGCCAGTTGCAAACCGCTCAGTTGACGCACCCCCTGCCTGTCCTCCGCGCCAGAGAAATTGATCGGTGGGCTGGAACTCAAACTTATCAGGCTCTACTCGAACAGCGGCCTATCCTCTATAATGAGGAAACCAAACGTCTGGGCGGGTGGCGAAACTGGTAGACGCACCACACTCAAAATGTGGCACCTTCGGGTATGCGAGTTCTATTCTCGCCCCGCCCATCATCTGTCGTGAGTTTTTGTGAAGTGCCCCACAGCGTGGGGCACATCACCGTTTAAGAAGGGTTTTCACCCACGCAAAGCGT
>JBIKWV010000450.1:0-4703 GCA_044356135.1 Elainellaceae cyanobacterium | reverse complement strand
CAGTTTTCTGCGCTCTGCGCTGAATCGCGCCCTGCAAGCGAATCCAACACTGGATCACCGACAACTGCCAGCAGAGGTCTGCAAGCATATGCAGTTGGATCAGGCCGACTATGCCCGCCAGGTGGCGGAGTACGGCGTCGGGCGGCGACGCAACGAGGAAGCGTTCCAGAACCTGATCGAGTATCGACTGTACGAAGACCTGCGGCGGGGCTGGCGAATTGTTCAGCCCAATCTGGAGCAGTGCGGGCTGCTGGCGATCGAGTACATTGAGCTGGAGGAAGTCTGTCAGGCGGAGGAGCCGTGGCAAAAGCATCCGCATCCGCTATTGCTGCGGGCTACCCCGACCCAGCGTTTAGTTGCCGCTAAGACCCTGCTGGATCTGTTGCGGCGGGAGCTGGTGATTGATGCAAGATTGCTGCAACCCGACCGGGTGGAGCAACTGAGGCGAGAAGTCAACCAGGCACTGAAAGATCCCTGGACGTTTGATCATCATGAGCGGTTACATGAAGCCAAGTGGGCAAGTACGCTCGTGGGGGAACAGCAGCAAACCCGTAAACGACGGGAAGCGAAGCTGAGGTTAACGTCCCGCAGTAAGTTTGGCCAGTTCTTGCGCTCTCCCCGCGCCTGGGAGGGCTTGGTGGAACCCATTGCAGAGGCCGAATACGCGCTCTTGATCAATGCGCTGATCAATGTTTTATGCGATAGCGGTTATCTGGTGAAAGAGGGTAGCGAAGTTCAACTGAAGATTAATTCCATTCAGTGGCGATCTCAAAAGGTGGAGACGATCCCACCCGATATCCTCACAGCTCGACGGATTGACGGCGCAGAACTGAAGCCTGTTCGGGTCAATCGTTTCTTCCAGGACTTCTATGAGCGCAGCGCTCAGCAGACCCAGAGCATGGAGGGGCGGGAGCATACCGGGCAGGTCAAGACGGCGAAGCGCCAGGAGCGGGAGAAACGGTTCCGTGAGGGGGATCTGGCAGCTTTATTCTGTTCTCCCACGATGGAGCTGGGGATTGATATTTCAGATCTCAACGTGGTGCATCTGCGAAATGTGCCGCCCAGTCCTGCCAATTATGCTCAGCGCAGTGGACGGGCCGGACGGAGCGGGCAGGGTGCGCTGGTGATTACCTATGCCTCCGTTGGCAGTGGGCATGACCAGTACTTCTTCCGCCGTCAAAGCCAGATGGTGGCGGGAGTGGTTGCACCGCCTAAGTTAGAGCTTGGCAATCAGGACTTGGTTCAGTCCCACATCTATTCCATCTGGTTGGCGCACACTGGGCTTTATCTCGGAGATTCGATGAGCCAGCTTCTGGATTTGGAGCAGGAGGGCTATCCGCTGAAAGAAGACACAGAGCTTAAGATCCAATTAGCCCCAGCAACCCAGGAATGCTGTGTTCAAGCAGCTCAAAAAATCCTGGCAGATGCCTTCTGTCAGAGTGACCTGGATAAGATGTCCTGGTACTCCGTCAATTGGCTGCGTCAACTCGTTGAGGATGCGCCGAGTGCTTTTGACCGCACCTGCAAACGGTGGCGCGATCTCTACAGCGATGCGGTCAATCAGCTCACGAATGCTCGTCAGATTATTGACCGGGCGACGAGGGGTGTCGCTACTCAAGAGGAGCGCAAGCAAGCGGATGACCAGGAGCGTGAGGCTCGTAGACAGATTGATCTGCTGATTGGACAGGGAACCACAGGGAAGAGCCAGAGCGAGTTTGAATTCTATCCCTATCGCTACTTTGCGTCTGAAGGCTTCCTGCCGGGTTACAACTTCCCTCGGCTTCCGGTGCGGGTGTATATCCCAGCGGGGGATGAAGGGGAATTTATTTCTCGCCCTCGGATCGTTGCGTTGCGGGAGTTTGCTCCAGGTAATGTTGTCTACTATGAGGGCAACAAGTTTCAAATCGCCAAAACCCGAATTCCAGCAGGTGGCATCGAGCGGGAATACCGACGAGTGGGATTGTGCCCGCAGTGTGGTTATTTCCATGAGGGGGATAGCGCCCTGCTAGAAACCTGTGAAAATTGCGGTGCTCGGATCAAGGATGGAAGCAAGAATCAATCCGCTAAACTCAGCCGGGTTTTGGAAATGGGAACGATGATCACCCGCAGACGAGAGCGGATTACCTGCGATGAAGAGGAGCGTCTGAAATATGGCTACAATCTCACGACCCACTTCCGCTATGAGTCTGGTCGCCGGGAGGTGGGGACGGTTAACGCAGCAGACGGTACACCGTTGCTCAGGCTCTCCTACGGCGAGACTGCTAAGCTATGGCGGCTGAACCACGGGCCAAAGCGGAATTTTAATGAGGTTGGCTTCAAGCTGGATATCCGAACAGGTGCCTGGGGCGAGTCGAGTGAGGAGGATGCGATCTCAGAACCAGCGAATCATTCTGAGGTGCATCTGCTGGTGCAGGATACCTGCAATATTCTGGTGGTGGAGCCAGCTAAGATTCCAGTTGAAAACAGTGAGGCGTTCCTGGCGACCCTGCAATACGCCCTGGAGCGAGCGATTCAGGCGGTTTATAAGCTGGAGGACGATGAGCTGTGCTCTGAGCGACTGGGACAGGGGCGGCATATCCTCTTCTGGGAAGCCGCAGAGGGGGGAGCGGGTGTGTTGTCTCAGTTGATGGAGAAGCCGGAGGCGTTTCGGGCGATCGCACAGGCGGCTCTGGACATCTGCCACTTTGTTGAGGAGAAGGAGAGCTGTACCCAGGCGTGTTATGAATGTCTGCTGTCCTACGGCAATCAGTTTGACCATCCACTGATCAATCGGCACTCGATTCGAGCCTGGGTCGATCTGTTGCTGTCGAGCACATTGGTTTGTGAGGTTCACGGGGGATCTAGAGAAGAGCATTATCAACGCTTGAGAGCGCAAACTGATCCGAATTCCGAATTTGAGCGAATTGTGCTGGATGAGATTTACCAGCAGGGGCTTAGATTGCCGGATACGGCTCAGGAGCTAGTTTCTGAAGCCAACTCAAAGCCTGACTTTCTCTATAAAGCGGCAAAGGTTGCTGTGTTTTGTGATGGTTCTGCTCATGACCATCCGGATCAAAGACAGAGGGATCGGATTGAACGGGATAATTTGAAGTACCACACGAGTTACTCGGTGATGGTGCTTCGTTACGATGAGAATTGGCGAGAAAAATTGAATATGTTGGCAAGCCTTGTTTAGGCTGAACTATCAATAGTCTTCGTGTTTGAACGTAGAGAGCTTTAATCAAGTGAAGGTGCGGATTTGTGTGATTTAGAGATGCTCCAATGTCTTTTGGGGAAATCTGAAAATTGAGATTCAGGATGTAATTTAGTCTTCTGAGGGTATAGATATGGGAACGCTCACCACGACGTTTGTGATGCCAGATGAGATTGCGGCAGGATTAGGTGCTGGAATTTATGAGCGAGTCGGAGGCGTTATTCGTGAGGTGGGTTCCAAGCAGATTGTGACTTGGTTAAGAGAAGGAGGGATCGATGGCATTGGTTCCTCTCCATTTTCGCCGTTAGTAAGTATTCCAGCTATCGATCCTGTGACCGGAGTGATCAAGATTGCAGCTCAACTCATTGATTCAGCAGTCTCCGTCAAGGGATTTGGGGATGTCAACTATCGCCTTGATGGAATTCAACAGCAGCTAGGTGTGATGGGGCAGAACTTGCAGAATATGCAGGGTATGCTGCAAATTACTTCTGCTGCAAGCATCCTAAATTTGGGGGTTTCAACTATCGGCTTTGCGGTTATCTTGCGCCGACTTGGAGAGTTAGAACAGCGCTTGCAGCAAACCCAAGAGCTTTTGAACAAGGTTAACCGCAAAATTGATTTGGGCTTTTATGCAAAATTTCGTGTAGCTTTGGAACTGGCAAAAAATGCCTTTACAATGGCCAAACCTGAGAACCGTAGGAGCAGTGCTTTAGCAGCCATCAATTTTTTTCTAGAGGCTCAGCATATCTACACAGGATATGTTGACGAGGAGCTAGGGCAGAAAAGCCAAATTGCAGATGAGTATCTGCTAACGCTGTCGCTTGCTTATATTGCCGAATCTCGTTGCTATTTGGAATTGGAGGAATGGGATACGGCTCTCCGTCGGCTTCAAGAGGGTTCAATGATAGTTCACTCACGGCTCAAGCAGTACATTGAGTTGCTCCTTACCTCAAACCCTGCTGCATATTTAGACCCCCAATTCAAAGGACAGATTGATTTGAGAAGGCTAACCAAGATCTATCAATGGCTCGATCCCTCCATTGATGAAATCGCTTTATTCGAGCTACAGAGGGAGAACTTGTTCAATTGGAAGAGAGACCAAGGGCTTGAATCAAACTACCGATGGATAGACTCTTTGCCAGCAGCGATTGTGAGTAGTACAGAGGTTAAAGGTAGCCTCTTTGGAAACCGGGGAGAAACAAAGCAAGAGGCAATGAAGCGACTGCCCCAGGTTATGGAGATTATGGAATCGATGATCGAGACGAATTATCGGTTTGAGGGATACCAGACGGAGATTAAGGCGATCGCTCAATTGGGTCTCTCATTCCATGACTGGATGAAGCTTGCTCCTAGCAGTGAAATAGCACCAAAGGGGGCGAACTTGTTTTACATTGTGCCGGATGAGCCAGTGGCAGTATAAGTCTGGAGAAGGCTCAACTGAAAGTTGTTGAGAGGATAGATGAATGGAATGGCAAGCAATTGCTTCTTTGGCTGAGGAAATTTTTGATAT
>JBIKWV010000451.1:0-4703 GCA_044356135.1 Elainellaceae cyanobacterium | reverse complement strand
TTCCATTACCTCCACGGTGCTTCAGTTTGACTACAGCGGCTACACCATTAACCTGCTGGATACCCCCGGCCACCAGGACTTCAGTGAAGACACCTACCGCACCCTGGCCGCCGCCGACAACGCGGTCATGCTGGAGGACGCCGCCAAAGGTCTGGAACCCCAAACGCGCAAACTCTTTGAAGTCTGCCGGATGCGTGGCATTCCGATCTTTACTTTCTTCAATAAGCTCGATCGCCCAGGACGCGACCCCCTGGAACTGATGGACGAGATCGAGCAGGAACTGGGCCTGCAAACCTACCCGGTGAACTGGCCAATCGGCATGGGCGATCGCTTCAAAGGCGTATTCGACCGTCGTAACCGCCAGATTCACCTGTTTGAGCGCACAGCCCACGGAAGCAAAGAGGCAATCGACACCGTGATTGACCTGGGCGATCCACGCATCGAGGATCTACTGGAGAAAGACCTCTACTACCAGTTTAAAGAGGACCTGGAACTACTGGAGGGCGTCGGCACCGAGTTTGACCTGGATCTAATCCACCAGGGCAAACTCACCCCCGTCTTCTTCGGCAGCGCTATGACCAACTTTGGCGTAGAACTCTTCCTCAACTCCTTCCTGGACTACGCCCTGAAACCGGGTACTCGCCGCAGCAGCAAGGGCGAAATTGAGCCAACGAATCCCGCTTTTTCTGCCTTCGTGTTTAAATTGCAGGCGAACATGGATCCCAAGCACCGTGACCGGGTGGCGTTTGTCCGTGTCTGCTCCGGCAAGTTTGAGAAAGACATGGTGGTCAACCATGCCCGCACTGGAAAGAGCGTCCGCCTCTCTCACCCGCAAAAGCTCTTTGGCCAGGGCCGCGAATCCCTGGAGGAAGCCTACGCTGGAGATGTCATCGGCCTGAATAACCCCGGTGTCTTTGCCATCGGTGACACGATCTATATCGGCCCCAAACTGGAGTACGAGGGCATCCCTTCTTTCTCCCCCGAACTGTTCGCCTACCTGCGCAACCCCAACCCCAGCAAATTCAAACAGTTCCAGAAAGGGGTCAATGAACTGCGGGAGGAGGGGGCCGTCCAGATCATGTACTCGGCAGATGAGTCCAAACGGGAACCGATTCTCGCCGCCGTCGGCCAACTGCAATTTGAGGTCGTCCAGTTCCGTATGAAAAACGAGTACGGCGTTGAAACCCTGCTCGACCCCCTGCCCTACAGCGTCGCCCGCTGGGTGGGGGGCGGCTGGGAAGCGCTGGAAAAAGTGGGTCGCCTGTTTAACATGGTCACCGTTAAGGATAGCTGGGGCCGTCCGGTGCTGTTGTTCCGCAACGAGTGGAACTGCCAGCAGGTGGAAGGCGAACATCCGGTGCTGGATTTAAGGGCGATCGCCCCTGTCACTTCGGGTCAAGAACCAGCGGCGCTTTGACCGACTTAGAGTCTACCCAAAAATCCCAAATTCCAGGAGGGCGACGCTGTAGCGTTGCCCCCCTGGAATTTGGGGTTTCGGTTTTCGGATAGGCTCTTAATCTATCCCGTCTTTCTTTGAGGTGTGCGATCGCCACCATCGGCTGAGCCGTCTCAGAGGCGATCGCGCTTTTTCATTCGCTCGATTCCAATTCATCCGATAGAGCAGAGTGTTAGCATGATCTACTCCTAACACCTGTTCTGCAATTGTGAACGCCTGATGGTAGAAAGATGCGGCTACCTCATCGTGCTGCTGCGCTTCGTAGATCATCGCCAGATTATTGAGACTGAGGGCGACCGCTGAGTGATGCTCACCCAGTAGCTTCCGCCGCAGTTCCAGAGCCTTGATAGACAACCGTTCTGCAAGGGTGAGTCTGCCCTGCACGTAGTAGAGTCCTGCCAGGTTATTGAAGCTGAGGGCAACATCCGGGTGTTCCTCCCCCAGCAGGCGTAGCCGCATTTCCAGCGCTTGCTCATACAATGGCTCTGCCAGGGAGTACTGTTCCTGGGTGTAATAGAGCAGAGCCAGACTGTTCAGGCTCTGGGCGACATCAGGATGCTCCTGGCCCAACAGGTGTTTCCGCATTTCCAGAGCCTGCTTGCAGAGCAACTCCGACATCTCATACTGGCCCTGAGCACAGTAGAGTCCAGCCAAATTGTTTAGACTCTGGGCGACATCGGGATGCTTTTGCCCCAGGCGATCGCGGGCCAGAATCAGCCCATCCTGATACCAGGGAAGCGCCTGTTCATAATCCCCCTGAAGTTTATAGAATCGCCCTAATCCGGCAAATAGAGCAACCAGATCTTCATCAGCCAGCCAATCGACCCAGGTGGTTGCAGCTTCGGTGAGATGGGGAATCTGGAGGGGGATCGCAGTCAGCAGAGATTGGCTGGGCGATTCGGGGATTTCTCGAGCAGTTGCTGCCATCACACGGCAGAAAGATCGCTTTAAGTGATCAGACCGATAAACCTCGCTAAGGTACTGTCGCAGACAGAAGTGAATCATGCAGTGCAGCACGTAGTGATCTTCATCGCTGCATTCCAGCAGGTGATGCTGGATCAGTTCTTCACAGACCGCAGTCAGACTGGATGCATCCCAACTACCGCCAGCCGCGTCCTGCATCACCGTCAGCAACAACTCCTGGGAAATCGGAACAGTAGCAAAAAGGCCCAACATCCGCCCGACTTGCTGAGTTGATTTCTCCAGGGTTTTCCAGATGTCTCTGAAGGCTGTAGCGATCTCCGGTGGAACAGATGCGAGTTGAATCAGCTCCCCCGGGCCGAATTGGGCTAGCAATTTTTCTAACACAGCACTGACCCCTAATAGCTGATACAGACAATAACCAGAGCTAGGATGCAAAATGCGCCGCGAGGGGCTACGAGATCACAGAGACGATGATAAAAGACATGAATTTTCCCAGTGTACTTTACAGAAAACGCCTGGTTTCCCTGGCGGAGGAAATTAGTTAGCGAATCATGACTGGCAGCTTTAGCTTACCGAGATTTTTGTGTGTGGTGCGCGAGGCGTGCCACACACAAAAACATCGGAGTATTGCCGCCGTAGAATCCCAGGATGTGTTTTAAAGCAACCCCTGATGAATAAATAACGCAGTACGAGGATTAAAAAATCTTCCCCGAGGTAGATGAAGTAATTCTTAAACGTCAGAAGCGCCATCACTCCTTGATCTCCCTCGCCCCCCTGAAAAAGGGGGGAACATCACTCTACGGCTTAAGTCCCCCTTTTTAAGAACGTTCCTCTCACGCTGGGAGAGGAACGCCCTCGTTCCATGCCTCCGGCGTGGAACGCAAACCGGAGGCTCTGCCTCCATCGTTAAGCAGGAGGCAGAGCCTCCAGAAGCCCGTTTCCAGGCAGAGCCTGGGAACGAGGTGAGCCTGCGGCAACAGGGGGTTGACAAGCAAGATAAGAGTTGATTTGTAAACAAAGGTTTTGATCCCCCTTGTATAGGAGATCGCTCTCCCCCTTAAACCTGTAGATTGCTCCGCAGCGCGATCGCCCGCTCCGTCACCATCCCCCAGTCGCCCGCCGCGATCGCCTCTTTGGGAAACAGTTGCCCCGCTAAACCAACGGCGATCGCCCCTGCCCGCACAAAGTCTGCCGCATTACTAATCGTAATTCCCCCAGTGGGAATTAAAGGAATATTGCCCAATGGCTCCTTGATACACTCCAGATAGCTCACCCCTCCCACCGCTTTGATGGGAAACACCTTGACGCAGGTAGCTCCCGCCTGCCATGCCGTCATAATCTCCGTTGGAGATAGGGCACCTGCCACCATCGGCACCTGCAATTCCACCGCAGCCTGAATCAAGGCAGGAGCAGTGTGGGGAGTAAACAGAAACTCAGCGCCCGCCGCGATCGCCTCCTGCACATCGGCCACTGTCTGCAGCGTCCCCGCCCCAATCACACAATTCGGCAACGAGTGTTTCAGTGCCTTAACCAGATCCACCGGATCTGAACTGTTCCAGGTCACCTCAATCAGCCGCATGCCTCCGACTGCCACCGCTTGACCCATCATTTGCCCAATCTCTAAAACCTCTGCGCGGATGACAGCGATCGCCCGCTCCTGCCGCAGCAACTCTAACCATGCCCCTTGCATTTTCACCCAGCCCAGGCTTAAAATATGAAAACAAAATGAAAATACGCCGTTTTGGACGCGAAACCTGTGGAATTCCGCTCTGCGCCCTCTGTAGCTTCCCCAACAGCCCTCCCAACCTCTTCACCATATCCTGATTCCCCCCCGGTTCAGCAACTCTCCACCGAAGGAGATGCGATCGCCTCATCCGGGCTGCTTGATCAGAGCGAAACACTGGAGCAAAACCTCAAGCTTTCAGCAGACTGTTCCGAGCGATATCCCGATGAATGCCAACCAGCCAGCCTGACGCTGAAAGCAGAATTTCAGATTTTTCTCTCCACCTTCATCACCATCTTCCTGGCAGAAATCGGCGACAAAACCCAGCTCACCGTCCTCCTAATGAGCGCCGAGTCCCATTCCCCCTGGCTGGTCTTCCTCGGCGCAGGCACCGCCCTGATCGCCACCAGCCTCTGCGGCGTCCTGCTGGGCCGCTGGCTCTCCACCCGCCTTTCACCCCGTGTTCTAGAAGTCTCTGCTGCGGTGTTGCTGCTACTGATCTCTGGCCTGCTGGTCTGGGACGTGTTTTTGGGTGGATGAGTGGAGGGGTGGAGGGGTGGAGGGGTGGATGAGTGGATGAGTGGATGAGTGGATGGGTGG
>JBIKWV010000448.1:0-4707 GCA_044356135.1 Elainellaceae cyanobacterium | reverse complement strand
TGACCACCCCCACGGGGACTGCCATCCATGGGACGATTGATGGAGAAGCTGCCTTCGTCTTCGGGCATGACGATCCGGGGCATAAAATATTCCCGCACCTTCAGACGCGCCATGTACTCGGCGTTTCCACCCAAAATAATGTCGGTTCCCCGTCCGGCCATGTTGGTGGCGATTGTTACCGCACCCTTGCGACCTGCCTGTGCGATGATTTCTGCTTCCCGCTCCACGTTCTCTGGTTTTGCGTTCAACAGGTTATGGGGAATCTGGAGCTGGCTCAGCAAATTCGACAGAATCTCGGATTTCTCAACGCTGGTCGTTCCCACCAGTACCGGGCGACCCGTCTCGTGCATTTCAGCACATTCCTGAGCCAGTGCCTTCCACTTGGCCTCCTCGGTCTTGTAAACCACATCGGACAGATCACGTCGGATGTTTTTGCGGTTCGTTGGAATAATTGTGACTTCCAGGTTGTAGATCTTCTCAAACTCTGCCTCTTCAGTCTTGGCGGTACCCGTCATGCCGCCCAGTTTGGGGTAAAGCAGGAAGAAATTCTGGTAGGTAATCGTGGCCAGGGTCTGGGTTTCAGGCTGGATCTCGACGTGCTCTTTGGCTTCGATCGCCTGGTGCAGACCATCGCTCCAGCGGCGACCCGGCATGACGCGCCCGGTGAACTCGTCCACAATCACAATCTCGTCATTACGGACGATGTAGTTCACATCCTTGATGAACAGTTCCTTAGCTTTGATTGCGCTGAACACGTAGTGCGCCCAGGGATCCTGTGGGTCGAACAGGTCTTGCACACCCAGGAATTTCTCGGCCTCAATGTAGCCTTCATCCGTCAGCAGGACGTTGCGCTGTTTTTCGTCTACTTCGTAGTGCTCGTCTTTCTTCAGGTGAGCCGCCACATCGGACGCCCGCAGGTACTTCTCACTGGGGCGATCGACCTGACCTGAGATGATCAGTGGCGTTCTGGCTTCATCAATCAGAACGGAGTCTACTTCGTCAATGATGCAGAAATTGAAAGGGCGTTGAACGACGTCTTGCATCGCCGTTGCCATGTTGTCGCGCAAATAGTCAAAGCCCAGCTCACTGTTGGTGCCGTAGGTGATGTCGCAGGCATAGTTCCGCTTGCGTTCCTCAGGACTCATGCCACCCTGGATCAGGCCGACAGTCAAACCCAGAAATCGGTGCACCTGGCCCATCCATTCAGCATCCCGGCGTGCCAGATAGTCGTTCACCGTAATCACGTGAACGCCCTTGCCAGACAGTGCATTGAGATAGGAAGGCAACGTTGCCACCAGGGTTTTACCTTCCCCAGTCTTCATTTCAGCGATCTGACCATCGTGCAGTACCATGCCGCCCAGCATCTGTACATCGAAGTGGCGCAGACCCAGCACTCGCCGACCCGCTTCCCGCACCGTGGCAAATGCTTCGGGCAAGAGGTCGTCCAGGCTTTCTCCCTTCTCAATCCGCTGCTTAAATTCCACCGTTTTGCCGCGCAACTCTTCGTCTGATAGCGCCTGCATCTCCGGCTCTAGTGAGTTGATCAGCTTAATATCGGGTTGGTACTTGTTGATCTTACGTGTATTGGGATCACCCAGCAGCGCTTTTAACATAGCAGGAGAAGCGAAGTTCTGTAATGGAATTTCTTTGAACGGAGTAGATAAAATACCCCTCTCATCGCAGGTGTGACCATAAAGTCACGTAGATTCATCCTATCACCTGGGTCAGAGGTGAGAAGACCAGAGGATGAGGTCAGGCGATAGGGATTTCCTCACTATTCTAAGCGGGTGGGCGCGGAAAAGCCGCAAGCCAGGAAGCGTTTCCTGGTGCGTGGAGGGCTGTCCCGGCACGCTCAATCTCCGTTAAGGAGCGTTTTCCCACTCAGGCGTGAGACTGCGGAAGTCATAGCGAGCCGCACCCGGGTGGCACGTTGCGCAGCTACTCAGGCCCAGTGGGCGAGGCAACTGAACTCTGGGATGGAGTGCCTTGAACAGGCGGGAGTCGGAAACCCGAAAGGGAACGGCCTCGTTTCTGGGGAAGGGGCGAGAAAAGTCCCGCAGGTAAACCCAGATCAGCGTCAGGTCTGGATCAACAGGGGGCTGGATCTGAGTGGTGTAGTGGGCAGGGGTTTGCAGGAGTTGTACCCAGGTCTGGGATGGAAAGATGGCGGGGGGAACAGCAAGGTGGCAGGTCGAGCAGTTTTTCAGATAAAGTTCTTGCCCCAGTTGGTAGCGATCGCCCACCGGGTCAACCGTCCCAATCGCAGGGGGCGCTGCATGGGCAATGCCCCACCCCAGAGCCACGCTCCAGAACAGCGGCAGTACCCCTAACAGCAGAACAGAGCGGAGATGACGCAGTTTTGACGGGAAATGAAACATCAGGAATCGTTGTGGGAATCGTAGGATGGATGAACCTCACCTATCGTGACGCAAACGGGCACAAAATGTTCAGTCCAAACATTTGACGAAAAATCTGTCAAATGGAGCACAAATGTCAAGAGATGAGGATTATTTTGACCGATCTGGGTCATCAAAAAAACAAAAATTGGCTCTATTCTAAAGATGTTCGAGGGGTTGCATGCGTAACCTGTTTGCAGGTGAGTTACACTCTCCAGCAGATTTTTGATACCACTGATGCGGCCGTTCAGCACGCGTGTTTAGTTTCCAGAGGAGTTTCTCGTCGATGAATTCGGTCGATTGTAGCAACGTTCGGTTCCAGATTCATGAACGGCCTGCGCTTCAAGGCGATGTTCTACCGATCGATATGGTCAATCTGGTTGACCTGTTCAATCAAGCAGCATTCTGGGCACGCGATCGCCGCATCGAAGATTTCACCACAGCAATTCGCAATAGCTACCCTGTGGTGACGGCCCATGATGGCGATCGCCTGATTGGCTTTGCTCGTGCTACCTCCGATGGCGTCTACCGTGCAACCGTCTGGGATGTTGTGATTCATCCCGACTACCAGGGGGCAGGGTTAGGCCGCAGATTGGTAGAGACGGTGCTGATGCACCCCCATGTGAATCGGGCGGAGCGGGTTTACTTGATGACGACGAATCAGCAGAAGTTCTACGAGCGCATTGGCTTTGAGGAGAACAAGACGACAACACTGGTGTTGTTCAATCGAGTGGTGAACCAGTCGGTGCTGCCGCTGCCTGCTGAAGTCAATTCGTCAGTCTAAGTAGGTAGGCGCGATTAAGCTGGAAACCCCAAAAGCTGTCCCGCCCGCGCAGCGGGCGGGGCAGCTTTTGGGGTTTCGACTTTTTCCACGCCCACTTACTTGGCCGTGGCGATAGCAATCAATTTAGGAAGGCGCGGTGCTACAGCACCGCACCTTCAATTGATTCGGACGAGATTTGCTGCTCAGGCAGCGATCGCCAGTGATTTGTCCATACTGTTGCCCCGGTATTGCCCTTCGGGGTATTGATCCAGGTGACGGTAGAGCACCTTCGAGCCAGAAGTACAGCAGGTGAAGAACTCTACGGCAACCTTGCCATCGGGAAACAGTTTGACTTTTGGTGACCAATCCTGTGGTTTATCAGTCCGCCACTGCCACTCGCCCCCAGGCAATTCGTCAATCAGGTGATGGTGCCCCCAGTAACGGCGATCACCCAGGTTCCCAAAGTCCTGAAGTTCGCGCCGCAGAATAGAGGCAAGCAGGTACGAGACAGGGGAGCGATCGCCATCAACAGCTTCCATTAAGTGGAGCAGAGCACCCTCCGGTTTTGGGAGCTGCGTGATGCCACAGCAGTTCTCCATTGCCATCTCCAGTTGAGCCGTGCTGCTGAGCGTTTCCGGGACGGCCCACACCAGACCAACACCGCTGTTTTCCCTGCGGTAGAGATAGCTCACCAGTCGGTAGTCAGGTTTCAACCACAGTCCTGGCAGCTTGAGCAGTGCGGCTCCAGGATTGACTGTACTAATAAACCATTTCTCCTGAGGATCAGCGACAGCGGAGATACCTGGTCTGGTGATTCCTCCCATAGAGAACAAATTGCTCAATTCATCCAGTGATGCAGGCTCTGGCAACTCCCCTGTCGCTTCTGCGAATTTTGCCTTCTGCTCTGAGTCGGGTAAGGTCAGCGTATTAATGATGTACTGACGTACTTTTTGAATGGCAGGTAAAGAAAACTTTTGAATCGACATGATGATAAAGAAGGCGGGGGTAGCAGACAGCCTGTACCCTCATATCTCCCCAAAAGCCAGCAAAACTAACGTCCCGAAACCTGTGTCCGAGCAGGATCTTCTTTCCACACGACTCGAATCTGCCCGGGCGCAATACGGCTGCTCTGCTCCTGCATCACGCTCTGTGCTTGCTGTGGGTCAAAATCGTGGCCAAAATCACTCTCCAGGTGTTGCACCCGACGATCCAGTGTCTCCACTTCGGCCATCAAAATCTTCAATTTCTCCTGGGTTTCCAGGTTGTAGGGAATCAGTTTGACCAGGGCTGCAACAGCCGCGATCGCCAACAGCGAGTGGAAGCCCAACCGGAGACTGGCCTCAAGTGCTGTCGCTTGATGAGGTGTTTGTTGCCGCTGAGGTCGGCGACGAGGCCGTCTGACCTGTTTGGGTGGAGGGGGGTAAAGTGGTTGCAGTGCGTTCATGCGATCGCCTTTGGAAGAGGGCGATACCCAAAGAATCCGGGAATCTACCCCACTATAATCGCTCTCCTGCGGAGTGGAAAGGGTTTCAGGGATGATTCCAGAAT
>JBIKWV010000449.1:0-4707 GCA_044356135.1 Elainellaceae cyanobacterium | reverse complement strand
CCAGTCCCGCAAGCGGCACCATCATGTTGGAAAGCGCACTCACCGACGATAGGCGGAAGAACCGGGGTAAGAACTGATACTGTTCCGGTAGCGCTTTGGGCAGGGTTAAGGGCATGTTCACAAATCTACGGAGTCATCCTCACCTTAAACTATAGATGGCCTGAATCTGCTTCGCAGGATAAGTGAAGGCAATCTCCGCCGTTGCTCATCCTGAGCCATAGAGTAAAAGCTATGGTTGGCCAAAGGTTCTGCACTAACAAAATGCGCTTAGAATCCTGGTTCGGTAGATTAAGTATTGTTACCCAACGGTGGTATGATTTCTATGGTCTGTTGCAGTTCAGCCAATTGTCTGGACTCAGTTCTAAACCCGTGAACTCGCCAGAAAATCCACAAGAAACCGCTCCCCCTATTGAGGTCACTCCGGCGACGGTCTTACCGCCAGACCCCAGTGCATCAATGCAGGAGTACTACCGTCTCCAGAACGACCTGTTGAAGTCAACGCTGATCATCTCAGCGGTAATCTTTGCTTGCGTCTGGGGCTTTTATTCCCTCAACATCGCGCTTAATTACCTGATTGGCGCGGGTACAGGTGTGGTTTACTTGAAAATGTTGGCCAGAAATGTTGAGCAGCTAGGTAGAGGAAAGAAGCAGGTTGGGAAAACCCAACTCGCTACGCTTGTAGTGGTGATTGTAGTCGCATCCCGGCTGGATCAACTGCAAATCCTCCCAATTTTTTTAGGTTTTCTGACCTATAAAGCTGCCGTCATTTTCTACATGCTGCGCACGACACTCATGCCTGATTCGGGCTGAAGTATTCTCCCGAACTTGCTGTAAGACTCCGGGGAACCCCCTTTCAAATGGCAATGTTGAACTCCATTCAATTTTTTAATGCCTTCCCCCTTGCTGAGTTAGAGGTTGGAAAACACCTCTACTGGCAGTTTGGGAATCTTCGGGTCCACGGACAGGTGTTCCTGACCTCCTGGTTTGTCATTGGGCTGCTGATTCTGGCCTCTGTTTTGGCGACTCGCAACATTCAGCGAGTGCCTGCCGGGTTCCAGAACCTGATGGAGTACGCCCTGGAGTTCATCCGCGACCTGGCCAAAAACCAGATTGGCGAGAAGGAATATCGGCCCTGGGTCCCCTTTATTGGAACCCTGTTCCTGTTCATCTTTGTGTCGAACTGGTCGGGTGCCTTGCTTCCCTGGCGAGTTATCGAACTCCCTGAAGGTGAATTGGCTGCTCCTACCAGCGATATCAATACAACGGTGGCGCTGGCGCTGCTGACTTCTCTGGCCTATTTCTACGCCGGATTTAGCAAGCGGGGTCTGGGTTACTTCTCAAAGTATGTCGAACCCACACCTGTTCTTCTCCCGATCGCCATCCTGGAAGACTTTACCAAGCCGCTCTCCCTGAGCTTCCGTCTTTTCGGAAATATCCTTGCGGACGAATTGGTGGTAGCGGTGCTGGTGCTCCTGGTGCCTCTGTTCGTCCCCATTCCTGTGATGATGCTGGGTCTGTTTACCAGTGCCATTCAGGCGCTTGTATTTTCCACCCTGGCGGCGGCATACATCCATGAGGCGATGGAAGGCCACGGTGGTGAAGAGCATGAGGAGCATTAACGCCCTCAGTTGATAAGTTTGGATGTTTTATGGGTGATCGCCAAACTCTCTTCAACCGCTTGAAGAGGTGCAGCGACTGACGCCCAAAGTCCAAAATTTCCCTGTCGTTTTGTTCTGTTCACTTGAGGAATATCATCATGGATCCATTAGTTGCTGCTGCTTCCGTTTTGGCTGCTGCCCTGGCAATTGGTCTGGCTGCAATCGGTCCTGGCATCGGTCAGGGAAATGCATCGGGTCAGGCGGTTGAAGGGATTGCCCGTCAGCCCGAAGCAGAAGGCAAGATTCGCGGTACGTTGCTGCTCACCCTGGCGTTCATGGAATCTCTGACCATTTATGGTCTGGTGATCGCGCTGGTGCTGCTGTTCGCTAACCCCTTCGCCTAATTTATTCAGGAATTGGTGACCCACGAAGTTTCTATCCCTCCCCAGCCCTCCCCTTCACAGGGGGAGGGGGCTTAAAGCCTCCCCCCTGGTAAGGGGGGATTGAGAGGGGTGGATAGGGTTCACCAACTAACCGACCTCTTTAGCATGAGGTCTTTACAGATATGACGTACCGGATTGATTTATTGATGATTGACGTAACTGTCCACGCGGAGGCACAGAATGTTTGATTTTGATGCAACTCTCCCCCTGATGGCAGTTCAGTTTTTGTTGCTGATAGTGATCCTGAACACGGTTTTCTACAAGCCGCTGGGCAAATCCCTCGACGAACGCAGCAACTATATTCTCACCAGCCAGTCGGATGCCAGAGAGCGTCTGGAGAAGGCCGATCGACTGGCCAAACAGTATGAGCAGGAACTGGCAGAAAGTCGTCGTAAGGCTCAGGCCACGATCGCAGCAGCGCAGGAAGCAGCTCAGAAGATTGCAGCTCAGCAGATTGCTGAGGCTCAGCAGGAAGCTCAGGCCAAGCGTGAGCAGGCTCAGCTTGAGCTTGATCAGCAGAAAGCGGAAGCCTTGCAATCGCTGGAACAGCAGGTTGAATCTCTCAGCCATCAAATTCTGGATAAGCTGCTGGCGGGCGTTGCGCGCTAGTTCAATTCGGTGAGAAGCGGGTGCTGCTGCAAGCATCATTCACGAACAACTCAGAGCCATAATCGGGCACTTTTCAAATGGATATCATGGGGACTTTGTTACTACTGGCCGCCGAGGCTGGTGAACTCTCAGAGGCTGCTGAGCACGGCGGTTTCGGTTTCAACCTCAACCCGCTGGAAACAAACCTGCTGAACCTGGCGATTGTCATTGGTGTTCTGGTCTATTTCGGTCGAGGTTTTTTGGGTAAAACCCTGGGCGATCGCCGCGACAAAATTGCGACTGCCATTCAAGACGCCGAAAAGCGCAAGCAGGAAGCTGTCGCTGCTCTAGCAGAGCAACAGCAGAAATTGGCGCAGGCTCAAACTGAGGCCGCGAAGATTCTGACAGATGCGGAAGCCAACGCGAAATCTGCCAGGGAAGCGATTCTGGCTCAGGCAGAGCAGGATATTGAGCGGATGAAAGCAGCGGCAGCGCAGGATCTGGCTTCTCAGGAAGAGCGCGTCATGACGGAACTGAAGCAGCGGATTGCGGCAATGGCGGTGCAGCGAGTAGAATCCGAGCTGCGATCGGGGCTTAGTGGCGATGCACAGCAGCAGTTGATTGACCGCAGCATTGCAACATTGGGAGGCCGATAGTGAGAGATAATTTGGTGTCGTCTGAAATCGCGGAACCCTACGCCCAGGCCCTGATGGGCACCGCCCAGTCCGCTAATCTGGTGGATAAAATGGGGGAAGATGTGGCTTTCCTGCGATCGATTCTGAAAGAGTCTGATGAATTGCAGGCTGTTCTGGCCAGCCCTGTTGTGAAGCCGGAGGCAAAGAAGGGAATTCTGCGTCAAATTGCCGGGGAAACAGTTCACTCCTACACGTTGAACTTCCTGCAAATCCTGGTTGATCGTGGTCGCATCGTCTTTTTGGATAGCATTTGCAATCAGTTTCAGGCGCTTCTCAGAGAATTGAGGCAAACGGCACTGGCAGAAGTTGTTTCAGCGGTAGAACTGAGTGACGAGCAAAAAGAATTGGTGCGCCAAAAGGTTATCCAGATTTCTGGCGCTCGTCAGATTGAACTGCAAACCAGTGTTGATCTTGATCTGATTGGTGGCGTCATTATTAAAGTTGGTTCTCAGGTGATCGATGCCAGCCTGCGGGGACAGCTCCGCCGCATCAGCCTGCGTCTGACCAGCGCCTCCTAACCGTCTTAACTCAGTCCCTCTCAAACCATTTGGAGAAAAAAACTCATGGTAGCAATTAGACCCGACGAAATTAGCAGCATTATTCGTCAGCAGATTGAGCAGTATGACCAGGAAGTCAAAGTATCCAACGTGGGTACAGTGCTTCAGGTGGGCGACGGTATTGCCCGGATCTATGGCCTTGAGAAGGCTATGGCCGGTGAGCTGCTGGATTTTGAAGATGGCACCGTTGGTATTGCACTCAACCTGGAAGAAGACAACGTGGGTGCGGTGTTGATGGGCAACGGTCGGGACATCCAGGAAGGAAGTTCCGTTACTGCAACCGGACGCATTGCGTCGATTCCTGTGGGCGATGCTTTCATTGGTCGGGTAGTCGATGCACTGGCCCGTCCCCTTGATGGCAAGGGTGACATTGTGACTTCGGAATCTCGTCTGATCGAATCCGCAGCCCCCGGTATTATTGAGCGAAAGTCGGTGTACGAGCCGATGCAGACTGGAATCACGGCCATCGACTCGATGATTCCCATCGGTCGTGGTCAGCGCGAGCTAATTATTGGTGACCGTCAGACCGGGAAGACCGCCGTTGCCGTAGACACCATCCTCAACCAGAAGGGCGAGAACGTGATCTGCGTCTACGTGGCGATTGGTCAGAAAGCTTCCACCGTTGCTCAGGTGGTCGAAGTGCTGCGGGAGCGTGGCGCGCTGGACTACACCATCGTGGTTGCTGCCAACGCCAATGACCCCGCCACTCTGCAATACCTGGCTCCCTACACCGGTGCGACTCTGGCTGAATACTTTATGTATCGTGGCAGGCACACGCTGGTGATCTACGATGACCTGTCTAAGCAGGCTCAAGCTTATCGTCAGA
>JBIKWV010000447.1:0-4716 GCA_044356135.1 Elainellaceae cyanobacterium | reverse complement strand
CTTGGTGCGGCGAAGCCGCACCAAGTGGAAACTGGGGTTTTACTGGAATTTTATTTTATGGCAAACCCCTAAGAGGTGATGTGGTAAGAGATGATCGGGGGGATGTGCCGTCTTCTCTCCCATCCACCCATCCACCCATCCACCTCATTATTCTCTGACTGGAATTTATAGTCCTCACAAAGCCAATGACCAGACTTTGCAAAGTTGCCTGGGTTGACGGCTGCCCTTTGTATGGTTTAGGGAATGGGGTTATCCTTCCACTGCATCTTTCCCCATTCCCTGGTGCAGGTCATGGTCAAGTTTGCATTTCGTGCCATCTTCAGTCTGGTGTTGTCAGTTCTGCTCTCAGGACTATTGGCCACCGCTTGCAGTACCGTCTCTTCGATAGAACAATCCGCCCCTGCGGCTACTGTGCAGCCCAGTCCGTCTGCATCCACCGTCGCTGCGAATCCCCAGCCAGCGCCTGCTGAGCTGTTGCAGGAGAGCTGGAAGGCTTACAAGCAGAGATTTATTCAGGCGGATGGGCGGGTCATCGATTGGGAAGCAGAGGCCCGTACCGTGTCGGAGGGTCAGGCGTATGCCATGCTGCGAGCGGTTCTAATCAACGACCCCGAAACGTTTGCTCTGACGCTGAACTGGGCTGAGAGCAATCTCCAGCGGAAGCAGGGGCAGACAAAGACCGATAACCTCTGGGCCTGGATTTGGGGGAAAGATGCGGCGGGCAAATGGGTGATCCAGGATGGTAACTTTGCCAGTGATGCAGATATCGATGCGGTCACCGCACTGATTCTGGCGGCGCGGCAGTGGAATCGTCCCGATTATCTAGCGCTGGCTCGTACTAAGCTGAAGGATTTGTGGACATTGTCCACGGTGCTGGTGGGCAACCAGCGGTTTCTGCTGCCGGGACCCGCGATCGCCTTCCAGATCAGCCCAACCCTGTTCAAGCTCAATCCTTCCTACGGCTCTCCTGCCGCCTTTCGCCTGTTTGCTCAGATTGACCCGGAGCATGACTGGCTGAGCCTGGTGGAGAGTACTTACCGTTTTTTGCAGGATTCTGCCCAGCTATCGTCGGTGAAGCTGCCCAGCGACTGGGTACTACTGAACACCGAAACCGGACAGTATCAACCCGTCTCTGGCAATGTGTCCTTCCAGACGTTGACCCATCAAAGTATCTACAGCTTCGATGCCTACCGGGTGTGGTGGCGAGTGGCGTTGGATGCAGTCTGGTTTGGGGAGCCACGGGCCAGGACATTTCTGCAAACCAATCTGGGGCATCTACAGGATCGATGGCGATCGCAGCAATCGATCCCGGCTCGCATTGACTTGCAGGGCAACGCAGTGTCCTCCTATGAGGCGACGGCGCAGTACGGCATGCTCTACGCGGGCTTTGCTCTGGTGGATCGGGCGATCGCCGACCAGATCTACCAGAAAAAGCTGCTCTCGACCTACCAGCAGGGTATCTGGGACAATCCCAATGCCTACTATGTGCAAAATCTGGCCTGGTTCGGTTTACACGCACCGTCCCCGCCAGCCCCTCGCCTGCTCAGGCCAACTGGAACTTGAGTTCCTTCTCCAGGTGCATCTCGCCGATCGTTAACCCGAATAAAGCGTGCAACCTACTCAAGGGACCCACCTATGCCACGACCATCTCGTTTTCGGTTCCAACAGCGACCCGTTGTTCACCGTTCCTCTACTCTCTCCCGCTTCTGGCGAAGGATGGGAGCCTGGGGACTGTTCTTATTCACCTGTGGGGTCGCCTGGATTGCTTTCACCCTGGTCACTGCCCCTGGAGCAGAAGCGCAACAAAGCGGCTCTGTTCGCAGTCAGGAGGAGCAACTGATCCGGGAGTTCGTCCTACCCGCTCCCCCCCGTCAGGCTCCTGTCTATCGGTCTGCGCCTGCGGCTCCGGTGGCTCCGGCCCCCGCCCCGGCTCCGGCTCCGGCTGCGACTCGACCCGCCGCCTCTACTCCATCGCAGGAGAAGAGCGCCGCTGCACCTACTCCTGCCCGCCCTGCGACGACTAAAGCTTACGAATATGTTCTGGAATTCAATCGGAGTCCAGTCATTGGCAACCGCTTTCGGATGGAAGGAACCCTGGCGGGCGCACGTCTGGGATTCACCCGGCCCCGCAACTGGACAGTGAAATCGGCGAAGGCGATCGTCCGCTTCCAGCACTCTCCCAGCCTGGTGGCCAATCGTTCGAACCTGACGGTACGGGTTAACGATACGAGCATTGGCAGCGTTCCCTTGAACCGTAGCGATTCGGAAATCGGTCAGGTGGTGTTTAATATCCCGCCTCGTCTGCTGCAAGACTATAACGAACTGGCCATGCTGACCCAGCAAACCAACGCCAGCGAATGTCCTAACCCCTCTGACCCAACATTATGGACAGAGGTTTTGCCCGATTCCCGCATCGTGTTTGAGTTCGAACCTCAACCTGTCCGCATGGATCTGGCCCGCTATCCTTACCCCGTTGTCGATGTGCTGGGGCTGGATCCGGATCGTTTGGCTTACCTGAAGCCGAAGGAGGTGGACGAGGCGTGGATGACTGCTGCTTCCCGTCTGCAAACCTCGCTGGCCATGCTATCGGAATTTCACCCCGTTGAAAGCCGGGTGATTAGCTCCCTCAGCGAGGCGAAGGACAACGAGCGGATTGTGATTATCGGCACCCCCGCCAATCAACCGACGCTGTCATCGCTGAAGCTACCCTTTGCGCTGCAAGGGAATCAGGTGATGGACGGCAATAAGTCGGCGCTGCCTGGAGATGTGGGTGTCCTGATGCTGACGACCACCAAAGAGGGTGTGCCCGTTCTGATTGCCACCGGAAATGATGCAGCAGGCGTTGAGAAAGCTGTGCAGTTTGCCGTGCAGCCGGACGATCGCCAGCAGGGCGCTGGACAGGCCATTCTGGTCAATAGCATTAACGATGTCCCCACGCCCCCAGCGCGAGACATGGCGGGTTTCCTGCCCAACAAGGACATGTTTCAACTGAGCGACCTGAAGCTGACCCGAACCAACCAGCCATTCCAGGATGTGACAGTCACGGGGGCAGCTCCGCCTCCGGTGGAAATCAACTTCCACGCGCTGCCCGATGATCGCTTTTTGCGCGGCAGCACGATGAATCTGGACTTCAGCTATGGTCCCCAGATCAACCCTCGCAAAGCCGCAGTCGAAGTCCGGCTGGATGGCGTTGCAGTCGGTGGTAAGCAGTTGACCTCGACCGAAGGGGGTCGGGAAACGCTGTTGGTCAATCTGCCAGAAGAGCTGATTCAACCAAATTCGGTGCTGGCGGTGCGGTTCTCTCTGCCCTCCAGAGATGTGACCAAGTGCGGTGCAGCGTTTGACCCCCAAATCTGGGCAACAGTCCACGCCAGCACCCGGTTCAACCTGAAGCGCGAGAATGCAGTCCAACTTCCCAATTTGAAACTGCTTCAGACTGGATTCCCACTCACTGCGCCCCAGGATCTATCGGGCACCGCGCTGGTGCTGCCCGACTCCCCCAACAACGACGACCTGAATACCATGTTGGAACTGGGCAACCGCCTGGGACGTTTGGCAGATGCTCGCTCTGTGAAACTGGACGTGTACCGCAGCACCACCCTGCCTGCGGATGTGCGCAACCAGAAGCATCTGGTGGGAATTGGGACGCGCGATCGCTTCCCACTGCCCGAAGTCTTCCAGGTAGGTGGTATGAACCTGGGCAACTTCTTCTCGCGCCAGAACCGCCAGAGTCAGGTACAGGCGCTGGGGGATGCCCAGGGTATGGTCAAGTCTGTCGTCTCTCCCTGGAATAAGGAGCGCATTCTGATCGGACTGACCGGGCAAACCAGCGAGGGTCTGAAGGACATTCAGGATCTGCTGAGCAACGACCCACTGTTTTTCCAGATGCAGGGAGACACCGTACTGGTCAGCCGTAACCAGGCGGAGCCTTCGCCCTATGATGCCAGCGGCTACAATCTGGCCTTCTTGCAGGAGGCACAGCCGCAGACCATTGATCGCAGTGGGCCACTGAGCCGCGCCTCAAACTTCCTGCAGAACCGATGGTTCATGCTACCTGTAGGCATGGTAGCGGCTTCCCTCCTGTTCTTTGGCATCATCCAGTTCTATCTGAATCGCCTGAGCCGCTCTGGAGGTGCCCGATGACCGAATCCTCTCAACCACTGTCCTCACGGCGGCAGGACGCCCTCAGTCGATTCCTCAACTGCCTGCCGAGCTGGTTTGAACGCAACTTCAGCCGCAGCCAGTGGATCGTCTGGCTGATGCTGATCGCACTCCTGGTGCTGTCGATCCCCCTGATCACCACATCGCTCAAAGTGTGGCAGCAATCACTGGTCGGTGTCATCCTGATTGCAATGGGCTATTTCATTGTCAAGCTGGAAAAACGGCAGACCTCCGCTCAGGGCAGCGAATATCTGCATCTGTTCCTGATCTGCCTCAGCATTGGCACCACCCTGCGCTATCTCTACTACCGCGTCAGCTACACGCTCAATCTCGACACCTGGCTCGACGGCACCTTCAGTATTCTGCTGTTTATGGCAGAACTGTATGCGATCGCCACCCTGCTGCTGGCCTACTTCCAGACGGCCAAACAGCGCGATCGCCAGCCCGTCGCTCTGACCCAGCGGCCTGAAGCCCAGTGGTACAAGGTGGATATCTACATCCCGACCTACAACGAGGATGTGGAAATTGTGCGCAAGACCGCGCTGGCGGCAATGG
>JBIKWV010000446.1:0-4722 GCA_044356135.1 Elainellaceae cyanobacterium | reverse complement strand
TGCCATAATTTGGGTTTTCGACCAGGCACTTAAGCCTCACCGCTTCAGCTCCTCGTAGTACTCCCCCACCCACGGCACCTGCGCCAGATCTACAAAGGTAATCTGCCGCTGCTGCTGATCCAGATCGCGGATGCGCTGATCCTCCAGGTAGACCTGCTGCTGATAGTACTGACCCAGCGCAGATTCCGCCACGCAGTCGGTCTTTTGCCACAGATCGAGAAAGTGCCGCCGCCGCTTTTCGCACATCACCCGTTCCAGACAGGCGATCGCCGAGCGGATCACCAGGGGCGATCGCAGAACATCCCGTTGGGTCTTCTCATCCAGTTGGAACAGAGGTAGCACCGGAGCCAGCTTTTCGGGAAAATCAGTGAGTCGGTCTTGCAACTGGTCGAGTAGGTCGGGGGTATCGCCTGCCGCTTCGATTTCCAGGATTTGCTGCCACAGGAAGCGATGGGGGGCAATGCTGAAATCGAGATCGCGTGACTCCAGTGCCGTCTGAATTTCGGGGCGGGAGTCGGGCAGGTGCAGGTAGAGGCGCAGCAGTTGGGACTCAGATTCTTCTAACAGGGTGCGATCGCCCGATGACTGCCATTTCTGAGAGCGTCCGTGCCAGCGCTGGCCGCGCACCTGGTTCCGCAGATCGCTCTCCAACTGCATTGCCATGCGGGCATTGCCCTGGCTCAGGCGTTCTGCCGTGCGGTGGATGTAGTGGGTGCGCAGTCCGGCGTTGGGCAGACTGCCCAGGAGTTTGGCGATCGCCTCCAGGCAGGTCTGGAACTGGTCGGGCTGGTCCAGATCCTTATCTTTAAGAAGCTGCTGAATTTGCCAGTCGAGCCAGAGGGGGGCGTCGTTTACCAGGGCGCTGTAGTCGGCGGCGCTGTGGCTGCGCAAAAACTCGTCGGGGTCTTTCCCCTGGGGCAGATTCAGAATTCGGAGTTGCACCTCTCCCTGGTAGGCCAGATCCGCCAGTTCCCCGATCGCCCGGTCTGCCGCTTTCTGCCCTGCCGCATCGGCGTCAAAGTTAAAAATCACCTGCTTGGACTCGGTGTAGCGCAGCAGTTGCCGCACCTGAGCCAGACTGAGAGCCGTACCCATCGACGCTACCACATTGGAAATTCCGGCAGCGTGCAGGGCGATCACATCAAAGTAGCCCTCCACCACGATCGCCTTATCCCGTTTGGCGATCTCACCCCGCGCCTGATCCAGCGCAAACAAAATTTTGCCTTTATCAAACAGCTCCGTGTCCGGCGAGTTCAGATACTTGGGCTGCTCATCACCGAGCGATCGCCCCCCAAAGCCGATCACCCGCCCCTGCAAATCGTGGATGGGAATCATCAGGCGATCGCGGAACCGATCGTAGTAGCCGCTCCCCCCCTGCCGGGGTACGATTAACCCCGCCTGCTCCACCAGTTCCACTGGAAACCGCTTTTGCTCCACCAGGTAGCCGTAGAGCGTCTGCCATCCCCCCGGCGCGTAGCCCAACTGAAACTGCTGAATCGTTTCCGGCTGAAGCTGGCGCGATTGTCTCAGATACTCCAGCGCTGTCGCTCCCTGGGACTGCTGCAGCGCGTGCTCGTAGAATTTGGACGTGAGGGCCAGCACCTCATACAGTTGCTCCCTTAAGGAGAGCTGCCGCTGGAGTTCCTGGCGCTGGGCTGGCTCCATCGTCTTGACGGGCACCTGATAGCGTTTGGCCAGATCCAGCACCACTTCCCCAAAGGTCCGCTTCCCCAGCTCCATCAAAAACTTAACGGCGTTCCCTCCAGCACCGCAGGCAAAGCAGTAGTAGAATTGCTTGCCGGGACTGACGCTAAAGCTGGGGGACTTGTCGTCGTGAAAGGGGCACAGCCCCACAAAGTCTTTCCCCCGCTTGCGCAGCACAACGTGTTCTGAGATGACATCGACGATATCAACGCGCTGCTTAACTGCTTCGACGGTGTCGGGATGAAGCCGGGGGATATCCATAGGTAGCGTCGAGAAGGAGCGATCGGACTTTAAGACAGTATATCTGGCGCTATCGATTTTTTCTGAATGGAATACATCTGTTTGCTTTGACTTATTCTATACCGAACAGAATGAAACGAGAACGGCACAAAGTACTGTATGACACCCCCGTGCTCTGGTTGACGGATAATATCTGTGCCGCAGGTTGGATTGAACAATGTGCAACCCAATGCCATAAACGGCTGGACTACGTTACGCTGTTGCTGACCTAATCTACGTAAGAATCGATGTTTGAGAAGTTTCGCTAGTCAATCAGCTCCGTGCCAATATCTCGGCGGGGTGGACGCTTGAAGGTGAAATTGAAGGTGTCCCCACTGGAAATCACCCTATTCATTTCATCGCACATTGGATAAAATCCAACCCCACTCAGCTTAGCCCAACCTCTCGATCGCGTTAAAGCAACAAACACCTGATTTCGTAGGGTGATATTGCCTTCGTCTTTGGCAACGTTATCAAAACCAACCACGTAAACCATATCGGCTTCATTGCCTTTTGCCCGATGAATACGGGATACTGTTACGCCACCCTCACACCAAAACTTATTGGGGTCATGGTTGGGGTAGCGGGGTTTCAGAACATTGCAGTTCAAGGCACTAGGAATAAAGATCTTGATGCCTTGATCAATCAAAAAACTTGCGACGTGTGTTTCAAGCTGCATTGCCTCATAAGTTGAACCCAGGACAACGACTAAAATATCTTTACTGGGTTGTAGGCCATCATTGTCAATATTGTGACGAATTTCCTGTGCTAGAGCAGTGAATTCTTCTAGCCGTGAGTCGTATATTTTGAATTCCAAAACTGGCTTATCCCAGACTTGGGGGACGAGATTGGGAGAATTTTCTGGGGGACGGTGCAAAACAATTTCTTGCCCTGGCTTGAAGCTGCCTTGACGAACTTCGTACCCAATTGACTTCCAATCTTCCTGGTTTGTTAATCCAGAGAGCATCCCCTCTGGACGCAACAGGCCCATCCCGATCGCATGAGCGGCTGTTAAAATCGGTCCCGGAGTACGGTAACAGCGGTGCATAACTTCATTCTTTTTAATGCCACCTCTGTAAATCGGCCCACTTCCTCTTCCCGCTAATTTCTCGCCCAGAACAACACCCAGTGTCTCTTTGTAGTCTGGGATTTTGAGGCTATCTAAACTTTGTGCTTCATCATACGCCCAGATTAATCGACGTACATCAGGTTGGTCAGGTTCGACAGGGCGTAGTGCCTGATAAGCCATCCAATAAATCGCCTGCTTATCCTCCAGCTTGAGATCGTTCTCTACGACTAAATCCTGCCCCTCATCAATTAGAATGGCATCGAACATCGGATGAATCGTCGTTTTCTGAAGCAGTCGCTGACATACCTCGGCCAACGCCTCATTGGGCTGTTTGCGGTCTGTGTCTCTAGCAGTTAACCGCCTGGTTTGATGAGCCTTACAGATGCAGCCATACAGCCCCTCCTGATCTTGAGCACCCCAAGCATGGAGCACTCTGAGCTTTGAATTGTGGGGGTCATACTGTACATCTCCTCGACTGAATCGCCGCAGCCAGCGGTCAATTTGTTCAACAATCTGCCCATATAGACTTCGGGTGAAAAAGACTAGCGCGATATCCCATTCCGGGTGCTTCAAGTGCATATGAGCTGCCTTTTGACAAAGCAGCACGGTCTTGCCCGACCCGGCGATGCCCCGGATCCGCTGGGGGCCAGGAGGAATTTCTTTACCGATGTGTTCCTGCTGCAAATCCAATTCATGCAGGCGTGACCGTAGGCTGGCAATAACCGACGAGCGAGTCTTGTCGCTGGTGACAGTCGGAGGGAGGGCCTTACGATAAATCGGCGTGCCTCCCAATGTGCTCAGGAGCAGTTCCCACTGTTTATCATCCAGTTGCATCCCTGACTCAATGGGTGGTGTCTGCTGAATTTTTTTGAGTAGGGTTACAGCGCTGAGATGATTCTTGAAAAGTATGGGTGGGCAGCTAGGCAATCGGTCTAACCCTCTCTGCTGCCACTGTTGCTCAGTAACGAGCGGCAGAGCCAGTAGTACTCGCCCGCCAATGTGATGCCGGAGGGCAGGTTCGCTTTCGCAGTAGCCCATCAGTGCGAACAACTGGTTCTCACCCTGTTCGTATGGATTGCAATAGGACGTATAGAAGTTTTGCAACTGCCACTGATGTCCGTTGATACCAACAATCTGATCAATAGTGACGGATTTGACTTCTATGATCGTCAGTCCTAGCTCTCGATCCGCGATTAAAATATCTGGCTCTTTACGAAATTCACCGCGCTTGGAGAAGATAGGATAACGCCAGTAGGCCACACAGTCCCGTTCTGAAAAGCTTTCACGAACGATGTCCCAAACCTTCTGTTCACTTTGTTCCCCATCTTTACCCAGTGGTTCGGTAGTGATGAACCGACGCCCCTGCTCATGACTGTTCACTAGCATAGAAGACTACCGAGTTGGATACACTACATTATTCGCTAGTAGTGCCCTAAATCTGGGAAGGAAGAAACAAGAGTTTGTCAACCTACCTCTAACTTCTTTGTTAAAGCTTTACCGACCATGACATTTTCGGGATGAATGGCCCGAACCTCACAATTGAGTCTGCCATCCAGGTATGAGTAGAGACGCTCATCTGCCAGGAAATATAGGCTTAAGTGAGTCTCCGCCTGTTCAGTGAATACCACAGTTGCTCTTTGTCTTGGGGAGCACAGGAAATTTAGCCATTT
>JBIKWV010000012.1:0-15931 GCA_044356135.1 Elainellaceae cyanobacterium | reverse complement strand
TGCCGGAAGAAATATTACTGGCGGTAAATAGCTCCTTCAGCCCGGTTGACTGAAACCCCTGATGATGGATCAGGTCAATGACGGAAGCAAGAATATCTTCACGGGTTCGTTTAAGATTAACCATACAGACAATACAACTGGCAGGGAATTCAATCATCTTTGAAACTCACCGCAGAGCATGTCACCCAATCCTTTGGATAGGGAAAAAGGCAAAAGCAACTGAAGTTTCTTAGAAGACGCAGAAGACGCAGAGTAAAACCTTTGCACTCCCTGCTCCTCTGCGGTGAAGTTTTACAGATTATTTAATTCCCATTCCTAAGCAGTGGCGCGGTGCTTCGTACCGCGCCACTGCTCGACCATTCATTAAATTCGGGGGCGGCTCATGGGGTGGGGAAATATGAACCTCAGGGTAGCTTCTCGATGTTTGACGGTTTCGTAGAAGAAGAAGGAGACTCCGGCAAACTGGCGATCGCGTACCGCTTTGACCTGCTGCTGAATCAGACTGTCGTCTACGGGCGGTAATTCCATTAATCCAGTCAGGATGCCGACGCCAACGGGAATATGGGATCTGGCCTGCCGAATTTCGGGGCGATCGAGTTCCTGCTGGAAGGAGTCCAGGTTACTGCGGTAGACCTGGAGGATCAGTTCTTCGACATATCCGGCGCGCTCCCAGGTGCCCCAGTCCTGCAGGAAACGAGTGTAGGCAAACTCTCGTGTGTTGGGAGACAGGGCAACAATCGCTCTGGGTTTGCGGGCTTTGACGGTTTGAAAAACTCGCTGCATCAGTTGGGTAATCTGGTTGGCTCGCCAGCGCATCCACTCGGGGTCGTTGGGATTGGCGGGGGGAAATTGCCCCCTGTGATCCTGACGGTAACGGTTTATCGTGTAGGGGTCGTACCCCAGTTCGACAGGCAGACCAAAGTGGTCATCCAGTTGCAGGCCGTCGAGGTCGTAATGGGTTGCGATCTCGTCGATCAGGCTGAGGATGAATTGCTGAACTTCTGGATGAAAGGGGTTGAGCCAGACGCGGGGGTATTTGCCCTGCATCCAGATGCGGGTACCATCCCGACGTTGGGTGAGCCAGTCAGGGTGACGTTGGGCCAACGTGGAGTCGGCGGGGGCCATGAGTCCAAATTCAAACCAGGGTAGGACGGATAGCCCCCGTCGGTGGCCTTCTTGGATGACTTCACGCAGCATATCGCGATCGCGAAATCCAGGATGGGGGTCTATGCGCTGACCAATGGCTTGCTCTGCGGTATCGCTGGGGAAGAGGGGATAACCCCAGTTCCAGATGGTGGGATAAACGGTGTTGAAGTGGAGTTGCTGAAGCTGATCGAGGGCGCTGGTGAGTTCGCGGCGGGAGAATAGTACTTCGCTATCGATGTTGGTGAGCCAGACGCCACGGAGTTCTGCGGAAGGGGATTGGGCGATCGCCTGGAGGGTGAGGGTAAAGAGGAGGGCGATTGTTAGAAGAATGAGCCTTTGCGTCAACTTCTTTGGGTGAAGGCTTCTGATTATCACAGTGGTGCAGACAAATAGGCGACGATGGGAGCGGAAGTTTTGGCTTCGTACAAACTTTTTGGGGGGCGTCTTGCCCCAAAACCCCCCGATTGGGGGATGAAGCGTCCCCCAAACCCCCTACTATCAGATTACTCGTGAGTCGCCAGCAGCCCACAGCGTGTTACCCACGATCGGGGCGTGGTTGAGTCGTTGGTGGGAGAAGTGATTTGGGGATCCGTAGCCTTGCTACGAAGCGGGAAAGTTGAGCTGGGGTCGGACGTGGAAGATGTTCCTGGTTGGAGACTGATCAGGAATAAAATGCTCAGCCAGTTTGAGAAAAACCTGTCAAAATAGTACTGTCGTACTCAGTCCTCAGGGAGAAGCGCTTTTACCTGATCGACGAACTGCTGGTGATCGACCACTGGTTTTGAGATATAGTCGTCTGCGCCGCTCTGTTTCAGGAAGTTCTCGCGATCGCCCTCCATCGCATGAGCTGTGACCAGAATAATAGGCAGATCCGCCGTTTGGGGATCAGCCTTGAGCATCTGGGTAATCTTGATGCCATCCACGGGTTTACCCTGGTAGACGCTGTGGGACAGAGAAACGTCCATCAGGATAATGTCTGCCTGACGGTTTTGGGCAATCTGCATGACCTCGTCCACGTTCTCGGTGTGCATGACTTCCAAGCCACCCCGCTTGGTTAGAATTTTCGAGAAAACGCGAGCGTTGATCAGGTCATCCTCCACAATGAGAACAGTCTTCATGACGGTATCCTATGCTCCTGATCTTCAGAATGAGGCATTTTGAATAACAGCGGTTCGATATTAATGTAAAAAAACAGTGAATTATTGCGTTGATGGCGGACGGAACATGGATGGCAACTGCCATCGTCCTCCAAAATTCCCTCAATCACGATTCCACTCCCCCTACTTTCGCAAATCTTAGTCTGTGGCGGCGGCAATCCGCCAGAGACATTCCCCTTTATACCCTCGCCCCTATTTGTCACCCGGAAGGATCTCAAGCATGGCAAGACAGCTCAACCTGACCTCAGGACAAGTGGTTTCGACCGCGCTGCATATGGAGGTGCAGCAGTCCTACCTGGAGTACGCGATGAGCGTCATCGTGGGGCGGGCGCTGCCAGATGTGCGGGATGGCCTGAAGCCCGTTCACCGCCGGATTCTCTACGCGATGCATGAACTGGGGTTGACGCCCGATCGCCCCTTTAGAAAGTGCGCCCGCGTGGTGGGGGATGTGCTGGGTAAATATCACCCCCACGGCGATCAGGCGGTTTATGATGCCCTGGTGCGGATGGTGCAGGATTTCTCCAGTCGTTATCCCCTCCTGGGCGGTCACGGCAACTTTGGCTCAGTGGACGACGATCCCCCGGCGGCGATGCGCTATACCGAGACGCGCCTGTCGGCAGTGGGCAATGAGGGGTTACTGACGGAAATTGGTGAGGCTACGGTCGATTTCATTCCCAACTTCGATAATTCACAGCAGGAACCCGTTGTGCTGCCTGCTCAGTTGCCCTTTCTTCTGCTGAATGGCTCTTCCGGGATTGCAGTGGGAATGGCAACCAACATTCCGCCGCACAACCTGGGAGAACTGGTGGATGGGGCGATCGCCCTGATCGACAACCCCAATCTGCCCGATGAGGCACTGTTTACCCTGATTCCTGGCCCCGACTTCCCAACAGGTGGCGAGATTGTGGGGATCGACGGGATTCGCGACGCCTACCGCACGGGACGGGGCAGTATTGCCGTTCGGGGGGTAGCCCAGTTCGAGGAGATTCAGCCGGGACGGGGCCGCCATCGCCGACCTGCCATCATCGTGACGGAGCTGCCGTTTCAGGTGAATAAGGCGGGATGGATTGAGAAGATCGCCGAGCTGGTGAACCAGGGTCGGATCGAGGGAATCCAGGATATTCGGGATGAGAGCGATCGCGACGGAATGCGGGTCGTCATCGAGCTGAAGCGGGAGGCCAATCCCCAGCGGATTCTCACCCAACTCTACAAGCTCACCCCGCTGCAAACCAACTTTGGCGCAATTTTCCTGGCGCTGGCGAATGGCCAACCCCGGCAGATGCCGCTGCGGGAGATGCTCCAGCACTTCCTTACCTTCCGGGAACAGACCCTCACTCGCCAGTACAACTATGAACTGGCAAAAACCGACAGCCGCCTGCACATTCTGGAGGGTCTGCTGCGGGCACTGAACAACCTGGACGACGTGATCGACATCCTGCGCAACGCCCCGGATGGCAGCACCGCCAAAGTGCAGTTCCGCGAGGAGCTGGAGTTCAGCGATCGCCAGTCTGATGCGATTCTGGCCATGCCTCTGCGCCGTCTTACGGGAATGGAGCAGGAAAATCTCCAGACAGAGTTCAACGAGCTGACCGCCCGCCGCAATGAGCTACAAACACTGCTGAACAATCGCAAGGAACTGCTGAAGTCCCTCAAGAAAGACCTGCGATCGCTCAAGAAAAAGTTTGCTGATCCGCGCCGCACAAAAGTTCAGACAGCAGCGGAGCAGGCGGAGGAAGCGGAGGCGCTGGCGGCGATCGCCGAAGAGACCCATGAGGCGGAGGAGGTAATTCTGGAGTTTACCCAGCGGGGTTATGTGCGTCGTTCTACCCCAAAAGCCTTTGAGCGACAGCTTGCCAAGCAGGAAATTCAGCCTACTAAGACCTTAGTGGAGGTCGAGGATGTCGTGCTTCAGGTGGAGGGAGCCAGCACCGACCAGGAATTGCTGATGCTGACCCGTAGCGGCAAAGCCTACATTGCCAAGGTGGGAGACATCACCCAGACCACCCGGACATCGAAGGGAACGCCGATGGTGACGCTGCTGCCCCAGTCAGCCCAGGACGGTAGCCCGGATACGGTGGTGGCCCAGTTCATCCTGGCAGAAGACCTGAATGACTGGGATCTGGTGATGGTCACTGCCCAGGGCCGAATCAAGCGCCTGCCCCTGTCAGAATTTACAAATATCACCGGACGGGGACTGACCGCCCTCAAGATGAAGGAGGATGATTACCTCCAGCAGGCGCTGCTGGTGCAGACAGGGGATAACCTGGTGCTGGCTACCTCCGGCGGCAGAATGCTGCGGTTTGAGGTCAATGATGATCAGCTCCCGGTACTGGGGCGCACAGCGCAGGGACAACAGGCCGTTCGTCTGGGTAAACAGGAGCGACTGGTGGGCTGTGTGGCGCTGACACGAGACGACGAAGTGATGCTGATGACCAGCCTGGGCTACGGCAAGCGGCTTCCCGTGACGCGCCTGCGGTTGGCCAGCCGGGGCGATCTGGGGGTGCAGTCGATACTGTTTGCCACGAAAGGCGACACTCTGATGGCGCTGGCGCTGGTACTGCCAGGAACCCAGACGACGGTACTGACCAGCAATGACCGAATGGCTCGCATTGCCGTGGATGAGCTTCCGGTGGGTGAAAGGGATTCGGCGGGCGATCGCCTGCTGAAGCTCAACAAAGGTGAGCAAATCACCACCCTGATTCCCGCTCCATTACCTGCCGAGGAGGAAACAGCAGAGGAAGGGGAAGAGTAGATACTGGCTTTTACGCTGTCTAACTCAAGCGGCTAAAGACTCTTGCTGTGTCGAGTAATTCGTTGAGTTCTCGAATCGCCCCCAGCGGATTTTGTCCCCGCAAAGGAGCGGCGATCGCCGCTTCGTAGGGATTGCGTCCCGTGCATCGCACAACCGCGATCGCCGCCTGATTCGACAGCCCCCTCAGTGCGACCAATCCTGCGGCCAGAATGTGACCTGTCCGACCAATACCGCCGGCGCAGTGGATGACCACTGGTTCCCCAGTTTGATCGGCAGTGTTCAGGAAGGGCAGGATGTGCTGGGTAAGGGTGGGGCGATCGCACAGGTGGAAGTCTTCGATGGGTGCCCAGAGGGTGCGATCGGTGCCGAAGGACTGACGGTAGGTGTTCAGCAAATCAGTGTAGGGCTGGAGTTGCGTGGTGGGCAGCAGACAGCAAACGCGCCGGACGTGGCATTGCTGCATGAACTGAATCCACTCCAGAACCTGTTGGTCAGCAGTACCGGGTCGGGCGGCACCGAAGAGAATCGTTTCGTTGTCACAGGCGGCGGCAAAGCGGTACATGCGCGGTGTAGAGATGTTAAAAAAACCATGATAGATGTGGCTGCGCCACATCTATCATGGTTTTTCAACGTCAAGCCTCAACCTCCAGGGTGTCTGCCGCGTAAGCTACGCAGGCGAGGGCGTAACCCGATCGCTGGTCGGCTGGCGTCAGGGCTGCTGGTGGCTGGTGGTACTGGGGCTGGCCTTTGTGAACCCGCACCTTACAGGCTCCACAGGCTCCCACCCGACAGGAATGGGTGATGTCTACCCCGGCCTGTTCTGCCAGTTCCAGCAGTGAGGAGTCCCGGTCTACCAGGATACTGCGCTTTGACTTCAGGAAATTGACCTTGGGCGCAGTCACCCGCACCGTTGGTGGATCCATCGTCAGTTTTTCCTGCATCTGGTGAGAACTGGCCGCCTTGCGAGTTCCGTTGGGTTCTCCGGCGCGCAGAGGTGGGAGGACTGGACGAGACAAGTGGGAGTGGTGGGTCGCGTTGACATCCTCCCCAGGAGCAGGGCGCTGGCGAGCAGCCAATTGGCCATTGGAGACTGGCTGGGGCGATCGCCGCCCACCAAAGCTCTCCTCCTTGTAGTTCTGCATGGGGAAGTTCATCTCCTGCAGAATCGCCTTCATCTTCTGCATGAACTTCTCTGGCCCACAGACAAACACTGATCGCTCCATCAAATCAGGGGCAATCATGTGCAGCATTGCACCGGACACCCGTCCCGTTAAGCCCATCCATGCCTGCCCCTGGGGAGGGCGAGTGATGGTGACCGCCAAATGAAAGTTGCTCATCTGGGCGGCGATCGCCTCCAGTTCAGCGCGAAACACCACATCCTCCAGCGTCCGGGCGCTATGGAGAAAAACAATGTCACAGTCGGCCAGGGTGTCCTGTGCCCAGCGGGTCATCGACATCATAGGGGTGATGCCACTTCCGGCAGAGATCAGCAGTAATTTTGAGGGGACGTTGGGCAGGCAGGTGAAATGTCCCAGTGGGCCACTCACCAGTTTGACGCGATCGCCCGCCCGCAGGTGATCGTGCAGCCAGTTGGACACCAGTCCAGCGGGAACATTGGGTTGGGTTTGGGGGGCAGGCACCCGTTTAACGGTAAGGCTAAGGTGAGCTGGACGAGTCGGAGAGGAAGCGATCGAGTAGGGGCGGGTGACAGGTTTGCCGTTAATCTCAATTTGCAGATTGACAAACTGTCCCGGCTGGTAGGTGAATTGCACCGGGGGTTCCGCCACAAAGCAGAAAGTTTTGACATCGGGCGTTTCATCGATAATGCGGCAGCAGCGACAGGTGAGATCTTCTCCGGCCCAGAGTTTGCTGGCAAACGGTTGGGCCTGGGCTACGGGGGAACTGGGCGCATCGACGGGCGGCGTCAGTTCTTCGACATACAGAAAAGTTTCGCCAATTTGTAGCAGGTCTCCGAAGGCGAGCGATCGCTTTTCGTTGGGGGCGATCGTCTCTCCGTTCAATAACGTGCCGCAGGTGCTATCAATATCGACGAAGTAATAGTTGCCGTCGCTGTAGAAAATTCGTCCATGGACGCGGCTCACCTCAGGGCTGTCCAGCACCAGATCACAGGAGGTATTGCGTCCAATCAGCCATTCGGCCTGACCGGGGTAGGCTTGCTCCAGGCGGTGTGCCTGAAATTGCTGTTGTCCAAAATGAATAGATTTGAGTGTCAGCATAGGGATTCGTCTGTTGTGTGAGAAGGAATTCTTTAGAGAGTGGTGCGATCGGAATGACCCCACCCCAGCCCTCCCCTTTCCAAGGGAAGGGAGCCTAAACCTCGTTCCAGGCTTCCAGCCTGGAATGCTCTGGTGGAGGCTCTGCCTCCTGCTTGGAGTTGGAGGCGGAGCCTCCCGAAGCCCTTCTCCAGGCAGAGCCTGGGGACGAGCGGAGTTTAGCTTTCCCTTGGCAAGGGGGGATTGAGGGGGGTGAAAAACGTTTGACTCGTGCTCAAGCCCGCTTCGTAGTTCGCCGTGCCAGCGTGATCGCATCATGAATCTGAGACGATGGCGACTTGGGTGGCTCTACCAGCAGTTCGGGTTGCAGGGTGGCAATCCCTTCGATCGCCGTAAAGTGTTCCATGTCGTCAATCTGGAGTTCCTGCCGCAGTTTTTCCAGGAAACTGTAGCTGCCCGCAACATCAATGACTTTTTGTTCCAGCAGATCGGTCAGAATACCTGCATAGGTCTGCTGACGCAGCGTTTGTGAAAAATTAGGGAGCACTTTGACCAGGGTATAAACCTCATCAGCAGTGAGCTGGTCGAGCGATCGCCCCCCCAACTGCGCCGGACTCAGCCTCAGCTTGTGGAGCTGTTTCCGCAGGCTGCTGGACATGCTTTCGCGTTCATACTGCGCATAGGTGCGGCCAAAGGTGCGGAACATCCACATCGATCCCACCACCACCACCAGCGCATTAAACGCCAGCAGCGGATAGGTAGGTAGACGATTCAGAGAAGGACGAGCGCCATAGGAAAAGAATGTCCAGAAGGATGTGATGGTAAACAGCGTGAAGATAATATGCTGCGCCTGCTGTTTTGACACGGGGTGGCCAGGACGTGACCAATACCGACGATAAAGGTGTTCCAGGATGATTCCCACCAGGAAAAAGATTCCCACCAGAACGAAGAAGGTGATGAACACCGCAATGAATTTAGGAATTGGAATCGCTACACCATTGATGTAGAACCCTGTATCAAACAGCTTGCTGATCTGGTCGTCCTCATGAGTCCATGCACCCGTGAAGTAATAGTCCCAGTTGCCCGCATAGAGGTAGTAATACAGGTAGAACCCGATGACCATTGCCAGATAGCCGTATTGCACCAATCGTCGTCCCGGTTTATTCAGTTCCATCCAGTAAGTCTTCTCGGCGTCGATGTCGATGCAGGGAGCTTTGCAGCCAACACAGGCATTGCGATCAGGGCCACCCTTCTCGTCCGTTGCGCGGCACACAGATTGGGTGACAGCGGGCGGAGATTGCAGGTGCGCCTGACTGCCCATGAGCGATCGCGGTCCCGTATAGACCATCTGTACCGGAGCCATTGGGCAGAAATAATGACACCAGCTTTTCCCGGCGTACAGGTAGCCCACCAGGATCGCACAGAGCATACTGGCGATCAGGAAGCCTCCCAGGGCACGGCGATCGGCGTTGATAAACAGAATGCGGATACCCAGGCCCAGGATAAACAAACCAAACTGGACATAGAGGTGATTGCGCCCTAACCAGGACTCTGCCCGAATTGTCACCACCTCTCGACGAGCCTCACCAGTCACCGGATCAACCACCTTTTGGCGTCGCTGAATACCCAATGCTCTGGGAATTTGAGATACAAAGGAAAGGGGGCAAATCCGCCGCCAGAATTCATGGCCAAACGCCAGCAGGATGAAAATTCCCGCAGGCACAATCATCGCCCACCAGATTAACGCCCCCATTTCATAGGGACTCTGGTACATACAGGCTTCCCGAATTTTGACGCAGCGATCGGGATCCGAATTTATTTCAGGATGAAGATGAAATGGACTGGCCAAATTACTCGGATCCGTGAACAGAATTGTGATGGGATCGTAGAACAGGGATGCGATCAGTAATAGCCATCCCAAAGTCAGCACCCAGCGAACGCGGTGCATGGTTGTTTCAGATACTTTACTTAACATGGTGTTGAGCCTCCGTTAGAAGCATAAGGAACAGCGTAGTGATTACCTCGGTGATCAGATAGGGTGCATTGCACAAAGACTCTTTATTCGTAGGATGGGCAAAGCGAAGCGTGCCCATCTAGCCTGTCGTTGGGTGATGGGCACGCTTCGCTTTGCCCATCCTACGCGGGGTCGGTTCATTTTCGCATTCTCTAAAGTCGCCGAGGTAATAGAGGGAATTGGCCTCATCAGGGAATAGACGCTGCTTCAATTCGCCAGATTGTCAATTGTCGATCTGCACTCACATCCACCACATAGTGTTGATTGATGTCAAACATCGTTCCAACCTTCTGACTGACCTGGGTTTTGCCCTGCTCAGAAAACTGTCCCGATCGCTCTATCCAGTGCTGCACGCTGCCATCTTGATAGGCCATGATCAGCATGGGTGAGTTCACTGCCGTCGCAGCGATGGAAGCAACCGTTTTTGGGAAAGCCTGCACTAATTCCTCACGGCTCAGATCCCAGAGCAATGTCCGATCTTTGCCACAGCTCAGCAGGGTATGATCACCCACTATTTTTAACGCTGTGATCGCATCAGTATGTCCCGTAAAAGTGCGGTGAATTTCGCCTCTATTCAAATCCCACACCTGAATCTGATATGCCTGAGTAGACCGATCGTTACTGGCGCTGATCACCTGATCAACGGCGGTATAAACGAGAGCTGACACACGACCCGCTGGCAAAGCCAGGGTTTGCAGATGTTCTCCCGTCTGAAGATTCCACCAACTCAGGCTGCCATCTGCCCCTCCGACCACGGCAGTGCTGCTGTCGGGACTGAGGGCGATCGCCGTCATTTCCACCTGTGCCCCCTCAAGGGTTCGCAGCAGTTGGCCAGAGGCAGTGTCCCATAGTCGGACGTTGTGATCGCGGCCACCAGTGACCAGCACGCTGCCGTCGCGGCTACTGCCCAACGCAGTGATGCCATCCGGATGACCTGTCAAAGTATGCAGCAGTTTTCCATCTGGTAAAGACCACAGCCGCAGCACCCCTGAAGGATCAGTGGTGACCAGGCGATCGCCAGCAATCATCCACATCTGTTCTACCGCAACTGGGAACTGGCGCTGTTGAACCAGTGTCAACTGCACCTGGGGCTGAGGAAGCAATTGTTCCAGGTGTCCCTTCAGCGCAGCAGTTTGATGGCTCTGAGCCTGGATCAGTTTCCCCCCTGCCAATCCCAACAGGAGGAGGGCGGCGGCTGGTTTCAGGAGATAGCGCAGGGAAGCACTGGCACGAACGTTGCGAAGCGTCTGCATCCACTGGAATGCAGGCGGTTTGAGCTGGGGGTCAAGGCTCTCCATCGCATCGGTGGCCTGCGGGAAGCGATCGATCGCCCTCTGCCGCACCATCCGCTCCAGCGTGTCTATCAGATTTTGGTTTGCCAATACGTCTGGAGCGTTGGTGAGGTAGCTCTTCCAGTCCAGTTCACCAGAAATGGGATCGACCTGAAACTGTTGTGGCTTCATCCCGGTCAATAACTGAATCACAGAGATACCCAGCGCATAGAGATCGCTGCTGAAACAGGCTGCACAGTGCTGCTGTTCCGGTGGCATATAACCGGGCGTGCCAATGGCCATCTCAGCCCGGGAGAGTACACACCCCTCACTCATCAGACAGGCTGCACCGAAATCAATGACGATCATGCGTCCATCCTTCTGACTGTGGATCAGGTGCCCCGGTTTAATATCGCGGTGGACAATTCCCTGCGCATGAAGTTGACTGAGAACCCCCAACATCTCCTGTAAAAGGGCGATCGCCTGTTCCGCATTCAGCCGATTCCCCTGCGCCAACCACTCCGCCAGATCTTCCCCCTCAATGTACTCCTGCACCAGAAAGGCTTCGCTCTGACCCTGACAACTGGCCAACAGCATCGGCGTATGCGGATGCAATTTCAGGTGACTGAGAACCTGAATTTCGGTGGCAAACATTTGTCGGGCGATCGCAGGGGGTAGCGGATTGCGAGGAGACAGCTTCAGACGTTTGACAACACAAAGCGGATGTAGCGGCAGGTACTTGTCGCGCGCCAGATAGGTCTCGCTAAAGCCGCCTGTACCCAGCTTTTGCAGGATGAGGTATCGTCCGGTGAGAAGGTGGCCGAGCATGGTGAAGTGGGGGGATGGGGAATTGGTAATGGGGAATTGGTAATGGGGAATTGGTAATGGGGAATTGGTAATGGGGAATTGGTAATGGGGAATTGGTAATGGGGAATTGGTAATGGGGAATTGGTAATGGAGAATTGGTAATGGGGAATTGGGGTATTTCGCAGGGGCATGGCATTCGGCAGATAGGGTTTGCCGCAGTCGCAGGATCTTTCTGCCGAATGCTACGCGCTTACAGGTTGGCGATATCCACCAGTAACGGGGAGTAGTACGGCACACCTAAATTGAGGCATTTGCATTGTGGGGTGGGCATCTTGCCCGCCCAGATCCTTCGGGCAAGATGCCCGCCCAGATCCTTCGGGCAAGATGCCCGCCCAGATCCTTGAGTGGGCAGCCTACCCACCCAATTCTTCTGGCGGGCAAGATGCCCACCCCACAACTGATCAGTCCACCAATTGAGCTGTGTCGAGCCAGTAGACGATAAAACCTGACACCAAAAACCTGATACTTAAACCTGAAGCGGTAAATGCAGCAATCTCTGAACCCGAACTGAGCAAATTGTCAACGAAGCACTGCCTTGCGAAAACTTTTGTCTCGATAGTAGAGCAAATGCTGTACGGATATCTGGAGCAGCCAGGATATCTGGAGACGACTAACTAGAACTTAGATTTGACCCGACGTTCTAATTAACCGCATCCTAACTTATGGAATTGCTAGACGCAACTGCTGAAGAATAAAAAGAACGTTTAGATTGGTGGATTTGTGCTTTTACTTGAAGAAATACTGAGAAGATCGAGTAAAATCGCAGCAGTGGTGCTGATACCTGACGAGCCTTCCTTCCAATCAATGTCTTGAGTTGATTCGAGTTCTGGCACTGCTCTGAGGGATATTGAAAAATGAGTTCTAATTTTTGGGAAATTCCCGGAATTTGTTCTGAACAGTCGTTAGAGTTTCTAGAACAGTTCTTCGACCCATTGTGTATCTATGACAAACAGGGAAAACCGATTTATGTGAGTTCGAGCTTTTTAGCACTGTTGCACGCCCCAATTGCGGCAGTTGACTTTTTTGATTTTTTTTGTGCATCCCCGGCAGATATTGTCGCGCTGACGGGTTACTGGCGGCGTGCGATTGCAGGAGAAACCGTGCGCTTCGTGTTTCAACTGGGAAACTCTTCTGAGGAAATAGAGTGTTCCCTACAGTTTAATTCGGGTGCAAAAGTAATGTTTTTGCGGATTCAACAGACGGGAACTGAGATCGATCTGCGCAAACTGACCGAAGAGTATGAGCGATCACTGCTTGGCCTGTTCGATCACCCCAGTCTGGCAACGGCTCTGGTCAGTGCCGACGGTGTAGTCGTGAAATGCAACCAGCGACTGCATGATCTGCTGGGTACCACTGAATCTGAGCGAATTCTGATTGAGAGATTTGTACACCCGGAGGATCGGCTTCTGGGAATCGAGCTTAAAAAAAAGTTGTTGAATCAGGAAATCGATTCCTACACAATTGAGAAGCGCCTTATTACGAGGAACACTGACATCGTCTGGACCAACATCAGTATTTCATTGATTGATGTGTCAGTCTGTACTCACAAGCATCATCAGTACTTTGCTGTTCTGCTGGAAGATATCACTGAGAACCGCAAAATCTATAACGCCCTGGTCAGAACCGAGGAGAAATGGAAAGCGTTTGTGCTGAACAGTCTTCACCTGTTTATTCAGATGAGCCGAACCGGGCAAATTATTTATGCCAGTCCTGCCGTTGAGCGGGTGCTGGGCTACAAGGAAGAAGAACTACTCGATCGCCAGATCGCAGATTTGATTCACCCGGGTGACTTTAACGAACTGAAGTTAGCCCTGCACCTGTGGACGCAGGAGATCAAATCCGATCAGCCAGGTATTGAGTGCCGATGGCGAGCGAAATCAGGCAAGTGGGTATACCTCTATATTCAGGGAAAACGATTTCCCTTCGCATTGGACATCGACGGAATTGTTCTCAGCGGCTACAACATTACGGAGCGCAAGCGGCTGGAAGTTGAGCTGAATGCCAGCGAAGAAAAGTTTAATTACCTGGCAAGTCATATCCCTGGTGCGATGTTCCAGAGTGATTCAACTTACCGCATGATCTCGGCCAGCCCTGGAATCGAATATCTGACGGGCTATCCAGCCTCCGAGCTGATCAATAATCAGGTGCGCTCTTATATTAGCCTGGTTCATCCTGAAGACCTGGAGCAACTCAAAAACTCAATTGTGGAGGGGGCCACTAATGCCCGTTTGATGGTGATGGAATATCGCATTATTGATGCAAAGGGTGGCATCCGCTGGGTGTCCGAACGCAGACAAAGTGTGCTGGCTCCCGATGGCAAACTTCTGCGGTTTGACGGTGTGCTGATGGATATGAGCGATCGCAAGCGTCTGGAACAGGAATTGGCACAGGCCAGGGTGAATCTACAACGCTACGAGCGTTTGAATCAGCTTTATGCAGATTGATATAGCAAGCCTAACTTTGCACTGAGACAACACCAAAGTTTTTGTTGAGAGCCTCTCTGAGCGTGGCTCTCAACAAAAATTTTGTACCTCACGCCCTTGCAAAACGCCGTAGCAATTGCTACCTGGCCTAGAACAAAGGAGAAGCCGATGCCTCCCCGCAGGCGTGGAACCCAGCACCCCTTTCTAATCAATCTTTCGATTGTTATAGTCAGTAAAAGCTTGGGTTGTAGTGCCGCAAAGCTTCGCTACAACAGCGCTGGTTCCTCATTGAGAGTGATGCAACCCTGAGCAGTTCTACATCGGCGATCTGCCTTTTGGTTGTAATCACTGATATTGTCTTGGAGTTTTCAAGTTTATCTGCTAATGTTATTAATTTCCCGGTTGACCGAGGAATGCTGTCAGCGCATCAGGGTTCAAAGTCTGTGTTGCTTGCGATCGCTTGATATCCTGAAAATTCATGAATAGCAAAACCCCCATTGCTGCTGCAAACGCTCATTCTCCTGCCATTGTGGGCACAGATGCTCCTGTATCTGTAACGATTGACGATACCATACCAGAAAATTATTCTCCCCAACAAAACCATCTGTTTGAGCAGGTCAGCGAACTGAATGACAAAGATAAAATCGCGCTGATCCATTACCTGTTCTCGACGCTCAGTGCCAAGCAAATACAAACAGTCGTTGAACTCGGTGTGCGTGAGATCAAAGAATCTCAGCGGCGGGGTGCCGCGATCCAACACAACACTCGACTGCTGCTGAAAAAAGATTACAGCTATCAAGAACGGGGACTGGATGAACCCACCCAGTACTACGTCTACCTCAGACGCCGAAAGCCCAAGCTGGATCGCTATATCGGGGCATTGTTCTACGTGCCTCAGGGTTGCACGCTGTCCTACCACCTGGACGACAGCGAACGAATTATGTTCGATCCTCCCCACAATGTCTTTCAGCTCAAAGACGCTCAAAATCCGGCGAACTATCGGGTAGTGCGGCTGATTTGCCTGGTACCGCCACCCTCCGACTACACCTTCACCAAACAGCAAAACGACACGCCGAATATCACTCTCCACCTGGAAGAACTGGATCCGATTACCCATCAGCGCCTCTCACAGACTGCATACCCTTTTCCCCTCTGTATGCACGGGGGGGGCAAGCTGGACCGCTACCGATGGGAAGTGTCTCCACTGACGACCGTGTCTTCGATCGCCCCTCCGAATTCCCCTCCCCTCGAAACGCCTGCGCCTACGCCATCTGACGACGCAAAAGCCGCTCGGCGTGTTCTGGAACTGCCTGCCAATCGGCTGACTGTTTTGTTTTTGAGCGATCGCACTCAGTCAGACGCAGTCCTCAAGCGAATGCGGCTGTGGGTGACCTGGAGCGAGAAAGCAATGCCCCAATCAAAGTGGGAACTGGTGCAGGAAGAGGAACGTTATATCCTGAGAACAGTTCGATTCAAACGCCGGATCCTAGACTTTGCTGCCGATCAGGGAACCGTGACTATCGAGCATTCCCTGCCTGTTCTGGTGAAGTGGTTTCATACCCTATCACTGGCGGTTTCCCAAACACAGAATCAGCGCCAGTACAGCGCTGCCCAACTGAAACTAGCCCACAGCGTGTTCGTTGAGATGAGCCTGCCCCAAACCGACCCCCAGTCTGTTCTGAAGCAACTGCTTGGGGTGGAGTTTACGTGATCTGCCTACAGATTTTTGTTTGGAGGCAGCGCGGGCGCTGCCTCCAAACAAAAATCTGGTTAAACCTTTTCACCACTGGGTAGCCAGCGCTTTGTTGCCAACCCACACTGCAACTGCATTGGGCGTATCAGGATAAGCGGCAATGCCGTACTGGTGAGGGGTGCCGGGAGTCAGATCGGTGGCATCAAAGATCAGAGTGACACTGGTGTTGGGTGCGATCGCCGGGTTGTATTCCACCCACAGCGTCCCAGTTTCATCAATCCAGGTGCGTTGTACAGCCACGTCAGCCCCCCGTTTCCCTGGCTCACCGTAATAGGCCCGCGTTTTATCCAGGTTAAATAGAATTGAGGGGGTGC
>JBIKWV010001005.1:0-2619 GCA_044356135.1 Elainellaceae cyanobacterium | reverse complement strand
CAGCAGATCCCTTAGTTGTGTCAGGCTATGCTGACTGCAAATAATGTCTCTTCTGTGGGGTGGCATCTTGCCCGCCCAAAAAATCGGGCAGGCAAGATGCCCGCCCCATAATGCTAATGCACAGTTTTAGTTGTGTCAGGCCACTACGAATGGCAAGGTGCTGTTTTTGCAAACAGAATGAGTTGCGGAAAGAAAGCCTCAAAGGTCTGCTCGAAGAAATGATAATTCTGCTCCAGTTCTTCGACGGAGTTAAACAGCGTATTTTGTCGCTTCAATCGTTGAGAAATTCCGTTCAGTGCTCGGCCAATGTTGCTAATGTCCTGATACGAGGTGAGCCAGTTCTGCTCGACCATGTACGGCAAAATTCGGCGCAACCGATCGGGGAGAATCTCCTGGCGATCGAGGAGGGTGCGGTAGACGTGCTGGGAGAAGTCGTGGAGCGATCTTTGCGGTAACGGCAAAGCTACTCGCCCCTCTGTTCCCCAGAGAGATAATTGATCCCAATACCGCCCCCAATGTTTCGCCAAAAAGTGATCGCAGAACAGGTCGATCATGATACCCGCGAAGCGGCGGCGACCGGGGGAAATGATTTGCTTACTGGCGCGAATCACCGAGTGGCTATCGGTGAAGCAGTCGATCTGGCGATGCAGAGCAATGCCACGGCAGATTTCGGGAGCATAGCGTCCCTGGAAAGAGCCTTTCACAAAATCGCCCAGCATTCCGCCCAGGATCATTTCTGGGCTGTCGCTGGACAGGTAAGCGTGGGCGAGGTAGTTCATTGCAAAAACAAAAAGGGGCGATCGCATCTGCGCCGCCCCAACCATCCTAACGGAAATGAGCTTTAGATGGAGGAACCCAGTCCGGCGTAAGCACCGTAGAAGAACAGACCAACAACCGCAATCACGCCCAGTCCGGCGATCGTTGCCACAATCCAGAGGGGAATTCTGCCGCTTGACAGCATATTTGTTTGCTCCTAACTTTCCTAAAGTTGATCCTCTTATTTGAGCAAATGCAGCCTCACCGAAACGAGGCTGCGCCCAACGTCATCATCGAAAATCCAGACAATTGATTCAAACCGATTGAGCCTTGAACAGGATGAAACCGTGGACGGTTTCCTGAACAGGACTCAACTAGTTGAAGAAGTAGCTGGAGAACAGAATACCAAGCGTAAAAATCAGCAGCAGACCCAGATAAAGGGAGGTCCGGTTTAGCTCTACCGGCTGCTTATTGGGGTTTGGAGTACGTTCAGCCACGGGCATCTCCTAACGCTGAATAAACTGCATTGCGGCGATCGCCCCCAGGAAGAACACCGTGGGAACCGCGAGAGTGTGAACCGCCAACCAGCGGACGGTAAAAATCGGATAAGAAACGGGTTGATTTGGTGTGTTGCTTGTCATACGTCAGCGGTCACTTACTTCAAGAATTCATTAATTTGCTGCTTCGCGTTGAAGCGATCCTGCACAATCGGCAGCTCTTGACGCTCCTGAGTGTAATACTCATTGGGGCGAGGGGTGCCAAACACGTCATAGGCCAGACCGGTGCTAACAAACAGCCAGCCTGCAATAAACAAGGCGGGAATAGTAATGCTATGGATTACCCAATAGCGAATGCTTGTGACAATGTCCGAAAACGGACGCTCACCAGTAGTACCAGCCATTCAGATTCCTCCCAATACAACAGCAAAAACCCTAATCCATATCATACGAGAGCGGGGGAAGACTCACAAGCAAAACCAACGTTAACCATTGATTTTTTTAGCGCTTACGCTTGCTTGTGCGGAGCTATCATACCGCAGCAAAGTTCCTCCCTGACCCAGGATAAATCCCCGTTCTGGCGACAGGAAAATCACCCGGTACAGGTTCGAAGGGATATCTTCAACGCCCCGGTCTTTCTGCCATGTTGCTCCACCGTCCTCACTGTACAGCAAATTACCGCTACCACCCGCAATCCAGATTTCATTTGGAGTGCGGTAGTCCAGATCAAGCAGTCCCCAACTGGTGGTAAATTCGGGCGAAACTTGTTCATCCCACTGCTCAGGATCGTCGGCATTGCTAAATTGCACTAAACCGCCCCGTGCCAGCAACCACTGCCGTCCGTCTTTACCGAAGCCCATGTTTTGCAAGCGTCGAGAACTGGTGCGACTATGCTGCGTCCATGCCGTTTGTCCGGGTTCCCAGGTGGAATAGAAATTCCCTCTGGAGGACACTGCAATGTATTTACCATCGGGCGATCTCGCAATATTGCGCAGTACACCCACTGCCTCCTGAACCATTGCCTGCCAGGTTTTTCCACCATCCTTCGTGCGATAGATTGCTCCCACATCAGTGGTCATCTCCGCACTCTTTGGACCCAGCGCCACAATCGTATCAGGGGAACCGGGCAATTGCTCGCTGAGCGGCACCCGCAGCCAGGATTTACCGCCGTCAGTGGTGTGCAACAGCAGACTCGGTTCGCCTGTGACCCAGCCCTCATCGCCAGAAAAACTGACGGAGTTGAAGCTGTACTTCAGGTCGTCACCCAGGTCGAGCGATCGCAGTTGCCAGGATTTACCGCCATCATTGGTTTCCAGCAGAGTTGCACTTTTGCCGACAAGCCAACCGTGCTGTTCATTGCCCGTAA
>JBIKWV010000011.1:0-15959 GCA_044356135.1 Elainellaceae cyanobacterium | reverse complement strand
TCCATGCAGCGATCGTGCAGGGTCATGGGAAATCCCACGTTGGCCACTAACTTCTCCCGCAGCAGTCGTTTAGCCTCCTGGCGCACTTCATCACACTAAAAAATTTGACAACTCAACCACGACCTCTGGAAACGCAACGGGCGCGATCGCATCCCCCACACCAAATACCTGCTCAACCTGATAGCGATCGCATCGAGAAGTTCCACGCGATCGTTGGCGGTCAATATTCCCGCAGCAATCATGCGGTGATACTCATCCACGGTCCACCGCCGCTGGGGCAATCTGTCTAATTGGGGATTTGGCTGGGCTTGAACCATGCCACTCACCTGCTATGCGCTCCGAAGTCTGACCTGATCCTAACCTGAAACTCTTGGGGGCGAGGATAACCTGCTGCGAACCTCGGAGGTTGCACCCAAACATTTGTCATACCACCCAACGTCCTGGCTAAACCTCCGAGGTTTTGTCCGGCGTCATGCTCGTTTCGCAGTGAAGAGTGAACTATCTCCCCCGTGAAGTTTAATCTTCCCTTCCAATGTGTTCTTATCCTTCAGTTTCAGCCATCCGCTGCCAGACGCCTCATCACATTCATCATTTCCTTCCCAGGTGAATTCCAGCCTTTCACCCGCTTGATCTTTCACAATCTCACAATCCATACATCCTGACACCAGCCCAAACTGAAAGTCCCCCGACCCTCGCTGATTAATTTCAACGTAAGCCTGTACTTCCATGTTGAAGTAGTCTTCGTCCCAGGCTTCCATCTCAGTAATATGCCAGAGTCCCTCAAATTTCATCGGTTGTCCATCTCTCGCTCATTTTGTCAGTGCTAATTCTCTCTCAGGTGCGCCACTTCCTTCGCCTTCTCCCCCAGATCCAGCTCCTGATAAATCTGCTGGCTCTCGGTCAAATATTGTAACCCCATTGCCGCAGCACCGGGCTGGCCCTGCTGGGCACGACTGAGGTAAATCTCGCCCAACAGCTTCCGCGCATCCGCTTCCAACTTGCGGCGGTTAAACGCCTGGAAGACCTGAAGAGACTGCCCCGCCAACTCCTCCGCCCGGTCAAGCTGCATTAGTGCCGGAACTTCAAGGTAAGCACGGCCAATATCCAGCGCCTTGTTTGCCTGATTGACGGCCTGCCCCAGTTGGGCAAAGATGTCAAAGCCAGTGCGGTAGGTTTCTTCAAACCGGGCAATTTGAGTTTGTATCGCTGTCTCATCACCAGAACTGTAGCGCAGGCGTTCTGCCAGCAGCAGACTGAGGACGATATGGTCGTAGGCCAGGTTTCCCTGGTAATCACCCTGCTGGTTAAGTTGAATGGCATGCTGGAGGTCTTGTTCTGCTTGGTTTAACAATTCCAATCCAGTCGAAGCATTAGCCTGCTGTTTCGCAAGCAGGCGTCGAGTGTTTGCGAGTCGTCTGTGTTGTCTGGCTGTATCCTCACTTAATTCTAGTTCCTGGTAGCGATCGCGGCTTTCCTTGTAGTGGGTGATCGCCTCTTCATGCTTGCCCCAGGCTTGATAAATCTGTCCCATTTGATAGTAGGCATCTGCAATGTTCTTCTGGTCTTGAAGCTTTTCCCGAATAGCCAAATCGTGCTGTTCTGCACCGATCGCTTCCTCATATTTGTTCCAGTCCCGATAGCAAACTGAAATCCAGTACCAAAGGTCTGCTACATCGGTTTCTTTTTCGAGCTGAGTATAGATGTCGCGGCTTTTTTTGTATTGGGCGATCGCTTCCTCATACTTGCCCCACGCTTGATAAATTCGTCCCAATTGATAGTAGACATCTGTGATGTTAGGCTGGTCTTGAAGCTTTTCCCGAATAGCTAATTCTTGATGTTCTGCCTCCAGTGCCTGCTCATACTTGCCCCATTCGCGGTAGCAATCTGCAAGCCAGTAAAACAGGGCTGCTATGTTAGTTTCCTTCTCGAGCTGGGTATATAGATCGCGGCTTTTTTCGTATTGGGCGATCGCCTCCTCATACTTACTCCAGGCTTGATAAATCCGACCCAATCGAAAGTAGGCAAGGGTAATTCTGGACTGGTCTTGCAACTTTTCACAAATGACTAATTCTTGATGTTCTGCCTTCAGCGCCTGTTCATACTTACCCCAGTCGCGGTAGCAATCTGCAATCCAGGACCACTGATTTGCTACATTGGTTTCCTTTTCAAGCTGAGTATATAGATCGCGGCTGTGTTCGTAGTGGGCGATCGCCTCTTCATACTTACCCCAAGCTTGATAAATCCGCCCCAATTGATAGTAAGAATCCGCCACACTAGACTGGTCTTGAAGTTTTTCGCGGATCGCTAATTCCTGTTGCTCTGCGGCGATCGACTGCTCATACTTCCCCCAATCACAATAACAAACTGCAATCCTATGCCACTGGTTTCCAACATTGCTTTCCCTGTCCAAATGAGCATAACGATCGCGGCTTTGTTCGTGATAAGCGATCGCCTCTTCATACTTACCCCAAGCTTGATAGATTTGCCCAAACTGAAGATAACTTACTGCTACCCAAGACTTATCGCCAAAGGTTTGGCGGATCTCAAAACACTTTTGCTGACATTCTATTGCTTGTTCGTATTGTCCCCAATCTTTATAACAGTCAGCCATGTAGTACCACTGACCAGCGATACTGGCTTCTTCACCTATTTGAGTAAATCGATCGCAGCTTTGTTCGTAGTGAGCGATTGCCTCCCTGTACCTACTCCAGGCTTGATAAATCCTCCCAAGTTGAAAATAGGCAGAGGCAACTCCAGATTGATCCAAGAGCTTTTCACGAATTGCCAAATCCTGCTGTGCTGCGACGATTGCCTGTTCAAACTTGCCCCATTCACGGTAACAATCTGCCATGAAATACCACTGGTTTGCGACATCGATTTCCTTGCCTAACTGAGTGGAACGATCGCGGCTTTTTTTGTATTGGGCGATCGCCTCTTCATACTTCCCCCAAGCTTGATAAATTCGTCCGAATAGAAAGTAAGCACCTGCAATATTGGTCTGATCTTGAAGTTTTTCACGGATCGCTAAATTCTGCTGTTCTGCAGCAATAGCATCCTCATACTTACCCCAAGCCCGAGAACAATCAGCTATCCAGGACCATTGGTTAGCCACACTGGTTTCTTTGTCAAGCTGAGCATAGCGATCACGGCTGTGTTCGTAGTGGGCAATCGCCTCCTCATACTTACCCCAGGCTTGATAAATTCGTCCCAATCGGAAGTAGGCAAGGGCAATTCTAGACTGTTCTTGAAGCTTCTCACGAATAGTTAACTCTTGATGCTCTGCTTCCAGTGCCTGCTCATACTTGCCCCAATCTCTATAGCAATCTGCAATCCAGAACCACAGGTTTGCAACATCGGTTTCTTTGTCAAGCTGAGCATAGCGATCACGGCTGTGTTCGTAGTGGGCGATCGCCTCCTCATACTTACCCCAGGCTTGATAAATTCGTCCCAATTGGTAGTAGGCGGAAGCAACCTTGGATGGTTGCTTAAGTTTTTCACGAATCACTAATGCCTGATGTTCTACTACAACCGCCTGCTCATACTTGCCCCAATCTCTATAGCAATCCGCTAGCCAGTACCACAGATTTGCTACGTTGGACTCCTTCTCTAACAAGACATATTGATCACGACTGTGTTCATAATATTTAACTGCCTCCTCGTATTTCCTCCACTCCTGATAGGATCGACCTATGTTGTAAAGGATGTTTGCCTTACTCTTGCCGCAATTCTGCGTCTGTGCGATTTGAACCGCTTTCTGAAAATAGATAAGAGATCGCTCGTACTGTTCATCGGAGCGATAGCAAACGCCCCAATTGCGCCAAAGGAAGAACCAACTCTCAGGTTGAGTATGGATGTTTAGCTTGTTAGAACACTTCTGGTAATACTCAATGGCCTTAACATATTCATCTTTTTGCTCGTAGCTGATGGCAATTGCCCAGTCGATGTAAATAGAGAGCGGATTGGAGGAGGGGTAATCGAGTTGTTGCAGAAGGGCGATTGCCTGATCGTAGTGATCTGTGCGAATGAGGGAAAGCGCTGTGACAAATTCCAGGGCAATCTGGATGGTTGGCTCCGGTTTGTAGTCCTCTTGCGTCCGTTTCAGTGCGGTCGTCATGTCTGCACCCAAGTCTGAAACCAGACTCCGGATTGTGTTGAACAAAGGTGGGGTTAACTGTGTGGCGATCGCACTCACTCGCTCAATTAATCCCTCTCCGGCTTCATCACAGGCAACGTACAGAATTGCGGCCAGTGCATTATTCCGCTGCTCCTCAGATAAATCGTCCTGATTTGCGGCTCGTTGCAGTTCCTCAAACACCTCACCTTTTTGGTTAAAGGATTCAATCCCCCGCAGTAACCTCAATAATTGCTGAGTTGGCTTCTCCTCAAAGTCGGCCTCCATGCCCAGATAGGTCAACACTAATTGTTTGACCAGTTGCTTACGAAAGTTGGAGGTAATCTTCACCTCGGATAGCAGCTGTCCGGCGAACAAGAGATCTTTCCAGATGGCTGGAGATTCCTGCAAAGGAGCGTTCTCGGAAGCCTCAGCAGACTGCCACACCAGAACAGGTGCATTAGATTCTGCATTTTTGAGGCGAATCTCTTTACCTTTCAGGGTGGGTTGATAATGCTCCAGATGCTTGAACAACTGGCCCACTAAGCGGTTGACCCGATTCGCATCGCTGCTGAGATAGCCCAGCGCCAGAAGAATTGGTTCTGTCCAGCGAGACTCATCACGGTGGGTGTTGATAATTTCCAATATCTCGCTGACTTCGTTATCTGCAATATGGCGGGCAACAAAATACTCCTCGAAGGTCAGGTGCATGAAGCCATAGCCACCAGGGGCACGTTCGACAAATAGTCCTGTGGTTTCCCGCACTTTCCGCAAAAACTGCCGCACGAGTTCCAGAGCTGCTGCGGGTTCTACCCCCTGTAGCTCTGCCATCTTGGGCGTCAGATGGATCTCAATGTCCACCTGCGATGCGGTGCCAGTGGGCTTTTCCTCATGCATCCAGAACGCTAGGGGGGCCAGCAGTGCCACTACCTCTTCTTCCGTTAGTTGAAGCTGCGTTGTTTTTGGGGCGTAGAATAGATTTCTGCCAAGTTGCCAGTCTTCAATCAGCGTGCGGGTTGCCAGTTGATACAGGTCAATGCGCCGCTGGGGCAGGCGCACCCCGTTGCGATGGATGAGCGCCAGAATGGTCAATAGCAGAGGATTCGTGGCAAATCGTTTGACACCCGGTTGTCGGTCAATGTCTTGCAGAATGCCCTCGGCTTCTCGTTGGGCGTCGCGCTGTCGAACGGTATCATTCACCTCCGGGCGCTGGGCCACCTCGATCGCCAGACACCACCGCTTCAGGAACTGCTCCATCTGGGGCGTATCCATTGGGGCAATGGTGAATTCCTTGAAGCGATTACCCAGCGCCGCCTCTCGATACCCGGCAATCCGGCTCGTCACCACAAACTTGTTGCTGGCATAGTCACCGACAAATCGGTCAATCTGCTGCACCACCTGCAACCGACTGGCCTCATCGAATACCTCATCCAGCCCATCCAGCAGAATCAGGCATTCACCCGCCGCCATCTTGTCCAGCAGCAGCGATACAAATCCATCTCCCGGAGACTCCTCAAAGTACTGCTCCCACTGGCGATAGAACTGCCGCAGGTAGTCCACCAGGCTCAAATCGGGACACTGATCCAGTTGTTCTGCATAGTCGGCAATGCGGAAGAGGATGGGTAACCGGGACTCCCCCAGGTCTTCCTGCTGTTCGCCGCCCTTCACCGTTGCACTGCCGTCTCGTTTAGCCAGGGCAAAATGACGGGCCAGATACCGTAACAGAGTAGTTTTGCCCGCCCCCGGGTCGCCCAGAATGACACAGTGATTACTCTTACGGATGGCTTCTGCCAGATCCAGCTTTTCAACCCGACGGGTGCTGCTGACTTCCTCCCTCGAAGTGGTGACGATGGAATTGGGCATCAGGTCAAAGACATCCGTTTCCGCATCTCCCGAAGCGTCCAACTCTTTAAGGCTGGAGCGAGTTGACCGGGAGGGACGCTGGATTTTGGTGGCAATTACCCGCTCCACACTCACCGAACTGCGCTCCTCCACCCGCTCCGCTTGCAGCGAGACGTAGATTTGATCCAGAAAAATATCGACCTGGCGCTGCACCTGCATCACCCCACCAATTTTCAGACGTGAGTTTTCGGTGATCAGCCACTCCAGGTAGGGGTAGAACAGTGGTTCCAGAGGGGGTTGAGTCTCAAAGCGGGCGATCGTTCCTCGCCAGTCCCAGAAGTCCGGTGCTTGCTGGCGAAAGTAGTCCAAAAAATCGGTCCGATTCAGCCAGAAAATCAGCACCAGATTGCGCTTGAAAATCTCCTCACGTCCCAGGTTGAGCTGCTTCATCTCTCGCCCAAACCGGGCGAAGTCTGCGCGTCTCACCTGCTCCAGACCAAATGCCATTACGACCCGACGGCCTGTTGTTGCAGCAGGTGGTGCTTGGTGATCCAGCGTTTGCAGATAGTCGTATAGCGTATTGTCGCCGTAGTAGAACGGGGGGCAGAACTGAAAGTTCTCCTCCAGGTTGGTGAGTCCCGCTTCCAGTTGCTTCACTACGGGATGTTGAGGGCTGACTTCGGGGGCGATCGCAAACACCGTTACCGTCCGCTGCTGGTCACCCTGGGAAGGCTCGCTCAATTCCAGCGCATCTAGCAAATCAGCCAGCTGTTCCCGGTCATGCTGGCTCAAAGCTTCGTGATCGACGTGAACCGATTCAGCTTGCATGGTGATTAGGGGATATTGTTTGCTTCCTGCCAACGGCGCAGTTGCTCAATCAAGATAGGGTTGATATCAAACCAACGACCCACCCTTTCATCCTGATAGCCTAATGCTAATTTATTCTGCAAGAGATCATCACAAATCACAAAATCTCCCCGGTCAGGGAGCGAATGCATTCGGGTTGAGAGCTTCCCTGTTCGATGAATTTCGGCCAGCTCAGGAAAGTGGTAATCGTCTACGGTGTAGCCCCCCAGTTCTTTTTTGATGGCGGCCTGGGCGATCGCCAGGTCAATCGAGGCTTTCTGGTTCTGCTTGGCAATTCGACAGGCGATCGCCGCCAACCGAATCAAGTCCCGCATCACCCCGCCGCTCTTTTCACAAATCAAGGTCAGCACATCCGCCTCAAAAATCTGGTGATAGGAGGTATCCAGCGTTTGCAGTCGCTTCTGAATGGCTCGCGCGAGAAAATCCCGCCCTGTTGAATCTGCCGAATCCGTAGGGCATCCATTGGCGTCGCACTTGAAGACGGGTGGATTGGTCAGATCCAGCGGTTCAAAGACCTCCATCGTCCGACGGAAGCCTGCACAGTATCGCAAAGAGATGGGGATTGTGTAAATGATGTGACAGGCAGGAGCCGCCAATAGTGAGTCAGAAAACATTTCCAGGGCGGTGGACTGATCGTGACGATCTAACCCATCGACGATCACCAGAAGTCGATGGTTCGTATGTGTTTCTGCCGCTGCAATAATGTCATTGACCCGCTCAATGATCGCAGTCAAGCTTGGGCGAATATCGGTTTTAGATGTCACTTTCCGGCTCAGCCCCCCTTTCAAAATCGGGCCAAACTTCTGCAAAAACTCAGGAATTCCCAGCCCAGCCTCTCGAGTGCTTCCTTCCTCCTGCACAACGGTCATCAGGCTTTGCTGAAGCGACTTCAGGAGATTTTCACCGACGCCCCATTCTTGAAGAGGCTTTGTTGTCTCCCAGTTATCGTCAGCCTGAATTGCTTTCCGGTAAATTTCAAATCCAATCAAAGCCACCACTTCTGCATAACCAATGTTGAAGCGATCGAGTGCGGTTGCCGTATCCACCCAGATAACGTTATAATCACTCGCTAATTCTTGCTGTAGCTTGCGTAGTTCAGTTGTTTTTCCACTACCGCGATGTCCGGCTAGCAGAAATTTTGCAGGTTTCTTCTCTAATTCCAAAGAGCCTGCCAGTTCTTCTGTCGGGCTGTTCACCCGCTGCACATAAAACTGATCTAATTCCTCCGCTGTTTGTAAAGGAACGTCTGGATCAAAGACCTGATAAGCTGGCTTCCAGAAATTGGCATCGCTCATGTGATTACCCTTCGCTGCACATCACCATGTTTCGGCGATCTTAACTTCTTCTAAAGAATAGTCAAGGCTTGCGATCGCAGCTCAGCGATATTCGTCACCACTCATGTCCAACACCATTCTTGAAGCCAAACGTAATAGCGGCATTGGCTTTGCCGTGGCTACTCTCCCAACTCCCCAAACTTCGGACTCCACCAGCCCTTCGCCGTTTGAAAATAAACCACATCCCTATGCTTGGCATTGCTCCGGGCTTTAGCATCCGAACAGCGCAGCAGCTTCTTCGGTTGCCCATCCTTCACATAGGCATCCTCCTCCATTGGCTTCTTGCACACGGGGCAGGCGTGTTCTGTTAGCTGTGCCGCCGCCGCAGGTTTGTTTGCAGCCTGCGGTGACCCCTCTGTGGGTTTCGGGCGGGGTGGCTCCCACTTGCGACTGTATTCTGACCAGAACAGCACCACATCCTCACAGGTATTCACACACTTGAGGAAGTACTTCTTCTTCAGTTTGGTGCTGGGGATCTTGGCCATTGGTTTCTGGCACTGGGGGCAGGGGGTGCGCGAGAGGGAAACGGGTTTGCCTGCGTTGCGGGGTGCAGGAGTGCTGGTGAGATGCTGGGGGATGACCTGTTTGGCTTTGGTGAGAGCGGGGACAAAATAGTCGCGGTTCCAGGTGGTGAGGTAGTGCTGCCACTCCTGTTTGCCCTCGGCGATCTGGTCCAGTCTTTGCTCCATCTGGGCGGTGAATTCTGCTTCCAGAAAATCCGGCAGCGCATCCTGCAAAAAGGCGTCCACCTCCAGTCCCAGAGCCGTCGGCTGCAAATTGCCTTTGAGCAGCTCGACGTACAGCCGCTGTTTCAAGGTTTGGATTGTCGGCGCGTAGGTGCTGGGGCGACCGATGCCCTTGCGTTCCATCACCTGTACCAGTTTGGGTTCGCTGTAGCGGGGTGGCGGTTGGGTCTGCTTCTGTTCGTGGGCGGCATTTTCGCAGGTGAGGGATTGTTCGTGGGTCAGGGAGGGCAATTCGGCATCCGCAGTTAAATTATTCCAGTACTTGCAGTAGCCGGGGAATTCCAACACCTGACCTTTGGCCTGCCAGATGACGGAACCGGATTGCGTCGTAATTTTGGTCTGCCGGACTTGTGCGGATTTGCACTGGGAGGCGATCGCCCGTTTCCAGATCATCACGTACAGGTTAAACGCATCGGTGGACAACTCCCCCCGCAGTTCCTTTGAGGGACGATACACATCCGTCGGGCGAATTGCCTCATGGGCTTCCTGTGCGCCCTTTGCCTTGCGGTGCTGGGCCACTTTTTTCGGCACATTGTCGGGGTCATGCTCCTCTAACCATTGCCGCGCCTGGGCGCAAAATTCGGGACTGAGGGCGATGCTGTCCGTTCGCATGTAGGTGATCAACCCCGCCTCATAGAGCGACTGCGCCACCTGCATCGTGTGTTCGGGACTGAAGCGCAACCGGGAGCCAGCGGTCTGCTGCAAGCTGGAGGTGATAAACGGCGGCGGCGGCGTGCGGTTGACGGTCTTGCCTTCGATGGCGGTGACGGTGTGGGGATGCTGTTGGGCGATCGCCACCAGCCGATCGGCCTCCGCTTGCGAAGTTACCCGCACCGATTCCTGGGCAGCCCGATCGTCGGGAGCAGCCGCATCATCGGGCGCTGTATCTTCGTCAGCAGTTCCGTTTGTCTCAACGGTTTCTCCCCGATAGAAGGCACGAAATCCTTCAGCGTAATCGACAAATACGCTCCAGTAATCCTGTGGCACAAACGCCTGAATTTCCCGTTCTCGCTTGCAGATGATGTGGAGTGCCGCACTCTGCACCCGCCCCATGCTTTTCGCCCCATTCTGCAACTGCCACAGCAGCGGCGAACCGCGATAGCCCACCAGCTTATCCAGCACGGTGCGACACAGGCCAGAGTGGATCAAGTTAAGGTCGAGACTGCGGGGGTGGGCGATCGCCGCTCTCACCGCATTGGGCGTAATTTCGGTATAGACCACCCGCTGAGGATTTTTCAGGTTGAGTGCCTGCTGGAGATGCCAGGCGATCGTTTCTCCTTCGCGGTCGGGGTCGGTGGCCAGGACGACGGTCTGCACCTGCCGTACCGATGCTTTGAGCTGTTGAATCGTCTCTGCCCCACGGGAACCCCGCGCAATGAAGCGACACTTTACGGAGTCCTCCGTCAGATCGAAGCCCAGGGAATCTTCGCCATCGTTGGCCAGTTCCCGGATGTGCCCCATGCTGGCTCGAACCAGCCAGTCGGAACCCAGGATCTGACTCAGCTTCTTGATTTTGCCGGGGCTTTCAACAATCAGCAGCTTGTTGGGCATGGGACATCGTGCGGGTTTGGTCTACAGCGCTTTGCAAGCGCGGGTGGTGCAAAGTTGTTGTTGAGAGCCGCGCGTCGCGCGGCTCTCAACAACAACATTGGTTCTATGTCAGCGCGAAGCGCTGTATTCAGCATCATGGATCAATTGTACTAAATACTTGCCCAAAGAGATCCCCGGCTTCTTCGAGAAACCAGAGATTTTTCGGGGGAGCGGGTAAGCAACCGGGGATCTATCAGGCAGGGGCGATCGCCCAAACTACACCAGCAGATTCGACAGCTCAACCACGATCTCTGGAAACGCAAGTGGCGCGATCGCAATTTTGACGACAGCAATATCGGGTTCCGGTTCTGAATCAGGGGCGATCGTAATCGGCAACTTCTGTCGCACCCAGGCTTTACCCACAAACAGCACGACAAAATCGTTGCCGAAGCTGGAAGTTGTAGAGGCGTGAGGCGGTTCTTGCGGGACCATTTCAATAATGTATCCATCGAGAAGCTCTACGCGATCGTTGGCCGTCAGAATTCCAGCAGCAATCATGCGGTGATACTCAGCCACCGTCCATCGCCGTTGGGGTAACGCGTCTAATTGGGGATTTGGCTGTGCTTGAACCATCCCGATGGCCTGCTAAGCGCTGCTTACGTTTTACCTGATTCTATCTTGCATTACACTCAGGATGATGTGCAGTTACAGAACTGGAATGGGCTGCAGATGACATTGCCTAATTTAGGTTGGGAAGCATTTCGCGAACTTTAGAAGCAAGCGGATATCTCCTTTGACGCGGATTTTGCGGGTCAGAATTGCCAGGATAATGTTTCGCTCTTTTCGCAAGAAAGCAATCCAGGTTTTACTGTCTGCTTTGACAACCAGGTTGGGTTTACCAACGAGACCATCCTGAATTTCAAAGGTTTGATCTGCGATGCTGACGGTAAACTGGGAGACTTCCTGCCCTGTAAACAAGAAGTGATAGATTGCGTTGAATCCTTTCGCTTGATTCGCTTGAAATAGTAATGGTAGGCCAAACCGAAAGCCTTCAATGGAAATGGGTACCAGGCTATTGCGAACTTGCTTGACCTGCTTGTGGGGAAAGCGTTTAGCCGTGTGTGCTTCGGCATCTGACCCTGGAATCACATACACTGTTTCAACTTTATCTTGCAGCGGTTTCACAATCTCTTGGATGAACTCTTTGCGATCGCGCAAAAAGGGAGCCATCACATCCTCTCCCGCAGGGCAGGAGGCCATACAGTAAGCCGCTTTGTAGTTGGCACCAAAGGACAGGCTTTGCCACATGGTTGCTGAGTCAGCTTCACCCACTTTGCGCTCGTAATCTTTAGCTGTCTTACTTTCGGCGATATTCTTGGCCCAGTCGCTAAAGCCGCCTAAAAACTCCCGGTAATTGTGGGTGTAGCACGCCGAGAAATTGAAGCTCCCATCTGCGGCGATCGCCCCCACAGGACAGGCGGCAACACAGAGTTTGCATTCCACACAGGGATTGTAATCGATGGGGTGGTTGTAATCCGTCACCTCCGCCTCCATCAGGACTGTGCCCAGGAGAATGAAGTTGCCAAACTTGGGATGAATCACATTGCGATGAATACCCATGTGCCCTAATCCGGCAGCGACGGCGATCGGTTTATGGGAAACCACCCATACGGTCTTGTTGACGTTGAGGTAGTTCTGCGCCTCCATCGGGAAGCCCATCGCTGGATTCATTGCCCGAATCCCCCGATCTTCCAGTTCCCTAACAATTCTGCGGGCGATCAGATTCACCTCTTCTCCAGAGTGGTGAAATTCCACATTGGCAACGGAACGGGCAGGATTTCGCACATTATCCCGATTCATGCGGCAGACAAAACTGATCAAACTTTTCGTCTGCGGGAATGCCTGCAATATTTTCGCCCGCTGATCCGCTATTTCGGGCTGATCAATGCTGACAAAACCGACATCATCCACGCCCAGTTCCAGGCAGAATGAGCGCAACCAATCGCGATCGAGGGGAGATGAAATTGGATTCTGAGGATCTTGATCTTGAGACGCTTGCAATGCTCTTAACCATTTGACCGTGGGATGCTCATCAAATTTTGACATGGGGTTAATCCTTGTAGTTGACCGTATTAAATCCAGCGACGAACCTGGGCTTTGTAGTTGAGATATTCATCACCAAATTTGCGTTCTAAATAGGCTTCTTCGCGCTGAATCACGCCGACTTGCACAATCACCAGGAGGGGCAACAACAGGAGCATTGACCTCTTAAGAAATGGTTTTTGTGAATCGTGCTTGATTGGTGCGTTATCTGCCCGTCTTGATTTGAACCCGTTAATACGTTGCGTGTTCAGCCCGCCAGCGATCGCTACTCATCACAAACCGCAGTTTCGACTGGACGGGATAGAGATCCTCGCGCTCAAACTGCTGGAAGTCGTATCCCGGCGTCAAAGGGACGAGACTGAATTGCATCAGATCCCGCAGCCGATTAGCCATAGTCCTGCGGGCAAAGGGCATTGCCAGATGACGCTGAACCGTGGTTTCCAAATCCTCTGCGGGTTGCCCTGTGACCTCTTCAACCACAGTGTTTGGCGCACCAAACTCAAACGCACCTTGCCTGTGGTCTTCAATGTAGTAACGCAAGTTGCTCAACTCAAACGCAGAGACCCCTTGCAATCGTGCCGCCCGAACGAACATCCACAGGGGCAAATCCACCGTCAGGACAGGACTCCCCAGGACTTTTCGGATGACCTTCGCCATATCATAGGCAGACAGCAGTTCGGGGCCCGTTGGACGATAGCTCTTACCAGCATAGCGATCGGGGTCCATTAACAGCGCTACCGCAACACGGGCAATGTCTTCATTGGAGGGAGGAGCATTGCGGCTATCGCCCGTCAATATTGGAAAGATCCCCAGTAACGTTGCAAAATCGATCAACCGTAAATAGTTATCGGCAAAGTATCCAGGATTCAAATTCACATAGGCAATGCCGGGAATGGTAGACAGCATCTGCTCCACAAGCCACATCTGGCGCGTCTGTAATGCAGGATGATTGGCACTTGCTGTCCACTGGCTCAGCCCCACGATCGCCTCCAGCTTGGCCTCACGGGCAGCGATCGCGAATACTGCCGCACTCTGGATCATGTGCGGATGGAAGGGCGGGCAATAATAGGCGCGAGTGGTTCCCCGTGTAGCTTCCAGCATCTGATCGACATCGAACAAATTGGCAACGACCGTTTCCGCACCCAAACGTTCCAGTTGTTGACTTCTGGCATCCTGCGATCGCACGGTTGCCCGCACCGGAAAACCCTTCTCCAACAGTTGGGCGACGACAGCCCTCCCCGTTTTACCCGTTGCCCCTGTCACCAGAATTTTAGGACGATGCTCAAACGTAGCCATTGACACCTCCAATGCGATCATTTGCATGTATATACATGTTTTTCTCGAGTTTTTTAGCCTAACTCAGGGTTTTCACCTCAGATAACAGGGATAACAATGTTTGCCATTTCTGGTCGCCAAAGTGTTGCATGAGTTCCGCCTGCACCTGCTCCCAAACCGGAAGTGCCTGCTCCAGAATCACTTGCCCCTCGCTCGTTAAAGACACCAGCTTAATCCGCCGATCCTCCCCCGGATTAAGCTCGACCAATCCCCGTTTCTCCAGCAATTTAATGTTTCGAGTCACGGTCGTTTGGTCAGCAAATAATTCTTGAGCGAGTTGCGTAATGGGCACAGCCTCAAACAGGTGAATGGCCACCAGTAATGTCAGTTGGTTTAACTCCAAACCCGTTGGACGTAAGGCGGCATCATACACCTGCGTCAAAATCCGTGACGCTCGACGAATGTGCAACCCCATGCAGTTTGCCGGGACTTGCTTGGCGATCGCAAGCTTCGCTTTAGGGGACGAATTACTCATATAATATGTATATACATATATTCTTTTCTTGTCAACTACTTCACTTCCCGTGCGGGTGAGAAGGTGCAAGGGTGATTCCCCTTATACCTCATGCGGATGAAAACCGCTATAACTGATCTCTGTTGTAGCGAAGTTTTAGCTTGTTCTAAACTTAAGGTATACACAAACAACCTGTCCACATCATGAGCTATCGCGAAATTATTACGATTGAGCCTGATAAACGTGGTGGCAAGCCTTGTATCCGTCGGATGCGAATTACGGTCTATGATGTTCTGGGTTGGTTAGCAACTGGAATGTCTACTGCTGAGATCATTGACGACTTTCCAGAATTGACGGAAACCGATATTCGGGCCTGTTTGGAATTCGCAGCTGATCGGGATCATCGTCTAGTTGCTTCTGTGAGTGCTGCTTGAAACTACTTTTCGACCAAAACCTCAGTCGTAAGCTGGTTAATCGGTTGGCTGATATTTTTCCTGGGTCAAGCCACGTTCAACTCCATGAACTGGCTGAGAAAACAGACACTGAAATTTGGGAATTCGCTAAGCTCAATGACTTCTGCATTGTGACGCAAGATGCAGATTTTCCTGAAAGAAGTCGGCTTTACGGCTCCCCGCCCAAAGTTGTGTGGTTGCGATGTGGTAATGCACCAACCAGAGAGGTTGAAGCTTTGCTCCGAGCTGGTGTTGAAGCAATTCAAGAGTTACTTAGCAAGCCTGATCTTCATTGTCTAGAACTGCACTGACAGAGCATGTTGGTGCGGTACGGGGGGCAATGGGCACTGTCCCCTGGGGGGCACCCCCACACCTCCCGCTCACACAATGAGAATAGAAATTACCTCCTTGTTATCCTATCTCTTGCGATCACCGCTTTTATCCTCACTGCTTATACCAAACGATCGCCCAAACCTCCCCCCACCATTCAGCGAATCGCCTCCGGACTCACCTGCACAAAAGCCGCGATCGCCAGCTCATTCCCCTTCGTCTCAAGTTGCAGCACCCGCGCCGTGATCCCCGATCGCTCCAGCGTGCGCAAATCGAACCGCTGTGCAAAGCCATCCAGCAGGGGTTGCAGAAACTGCGAGGGAACCGCCTGACCGTTCAGGCTGAGGCTGGGATTGAGAATTCTCAGGCGTCTGCCGGACTCAATGCCCAGTCCTGCTTCCGCGATAATGTTTAAATCCTGACGGGTGCGCTGCGATCGCAACGTCACCTGCACCCGCACCCGGTTATTGGGGAGAAATGTGGTCTGGGGATCGACCAGATCATACTGGTCGGGGGAACCTGCGGTACGACCCAGAGCGCCCAGGCTGAGTTGGCGGACGCGACGACTGATGTTGGGCGATCGCAACGCCCGGTTCAAGTCCTCCTGGTTGACCACCAGCCGCACCCCTGCCCTCAGGGGACGCTCTAAAACAACTCGCCCGGATCGGATCAGGCGATTGGGTTGCAGGGCGATCGCATCGGTCTCCACCTCTACCGCTTCTAATCGCAAATCGGGTTCCGGGAACACCCCCCGACCCGCGATGCGCACCCGGTCTACCCGCCCCTGAGCCAGCCGATAGCTGGGGGCGTTATCAATCCGTACCTGGAGGTCTTCGACGTTGGAGAGGCGATCGC
>JBIKWV010000444.1:0-4755 GCA_044356135.1 Elainellaceae cyanobacterium | reverse complement strand
AGCTACTACGGCGCAAATACGATTATCGGTACGACCCTGGACAATTTCTATGAGTTTTGCCAGGTGCCGCTATTTCTGTTTGGTGTGTTTCTGGCGTTTGAGAAAAAGTGGTGGTGGCTGTTCTGGGTGATGGTGGCGCTAACGCTGGGGGTGCGCGAAGAAATTGGCATTGCCCTGTTTGGCTTTGGGGCGTATCTGGCGCTGAGCCGACGAGCGATGCGGCTGGGAATTGGGCTATGCGTGCTTTCGTTTGTCTACGTGGTGGTGGTGACAACCCAGATTATGCCGCTGTTTTCGCCCGACAATTCGACGCTGTATCTGGGCAAGTATTTTGATCGATTTGTTGACAAGCCTGACCCTTCAACGCTTGAGGTGCTGTGGGCAATTCTCAGTCAACCCAGGGCGATCGCTGAAATCATCCTGTCCGATTTTGACAAGCGATTGCGCTACCTGCTGGGGCATTGGCTACCGCTGGCGTTTGTTCCGGCGATCGCTCCTGCTGCCTGGATCATGAGCTTTCCCTACCTGTTCACGCTGCTGATTCAGGTGGGGAACAATGCAGCGCTGTCAATCAATACCCGCTATGGGTTGGCGATCGCCCCCGGCCTCTACTACGGCGCGATTCTCTGGTGGGCGCGGCACCCCAACGCCTTTCGGCCCCGCTTCCGCCGCCTCTGGATTGGCTGCATTATTCTGTCGCTTATCTTTACAATTACCTCCAATCCCCATCGGTCGCTCTATTTCCTCACGCCCTACCGTCTCAATCCCCTGCTGTATCACTGGGTGGGCGATCGCTGGCAGCACAGCGCCCAGGCGTTTGGCGTCATGGCTCAGATCCCGCCTGGGGCGAGCGTCAGCACCAACACCTACAGCGTGCCGTACTTGTCGGGGCGACGGGCGATTGTTCGCATTCCTGTCGTGGAATTCAGGGGAGACGGGGGCGGAATCAAAACGGTGGAGTACCTGCTGATTGACTTCTGGCACTTCAAACAGCCGAGGCTGGTGGCACCGCTGGATAGAGATCGCTTCAAAGAGACGATACCCGTGGTCGATCGTCTGCTGGAACAAAACACCCACGGGATTGTCACCCTGCAAGGCGAGATTCTTCTGCTTAGAAAAGGAGCCGCCTCTGCGCCTGAAGATTTGTCCAGATGGGCACTGTTACGAACTCAACTGAAGGAATTGTCCTGAACCACTATGCCGCAACCACCCCTGCGGGAAGCTGCCCAGCAGACGCCCCAAACGCTTTTTCTGAAACCAGGTTTTCTCTGGCTGGCGCTGAGCCTGCTGATACCCGCCGCCTATGCGGTCAGCGTTCTACCTACCTTTTTGAATCCGCCCTACGCGGTGCAAGACGACGCCAGAGTATATCTGATATGGATGCAGCGGTTCACGGATCCGGAACTGCTGCGGGGCGACTGGATGGCGGACTATTTGCAGTCGGTGACCCCCAGGGGCTACGCCGCTGTTTACCAACTATTCACGCTGCTGGGTATTCCGCCCCTGCTGTTCAGCAAACTGCTGCCCCTGTTGCTGACCCTGGCCTTCAGTTTTTTCTGCTACCAGTTCTGTCTGTCTCTGCTACCTGTTCCCGCCGGAGCCTTTGCGGGGACGCTGCTGCTCAACCAGGCGCTGTGGCTGCGGGACGATATTGTCTCCGCCAATCCCCGTTCCTACCTGTATCCCCTGATGCTGGCGTTTTTGTACCTGATGGTGCGGCAGCGGTGGCTACTGGCCAATATGGTGATGGTGGCGATGGGGCTATTCTTCCCGATCGCCCTTCTACTGGCAGCGGGACTGATGGCCCTACAAATCGCGGTGAGTCTCTGGCAGAGGCGGCGAGGGGTGCCCTACTGCTTCGGGTGGACGACGCTGACGCGCAGAGATTTCTTGTTTTGTCTGGGGGGACTGGCGGCGGCGCTGGCGGTGATGCTGGGATATGCCAGCCACGAATCGCAATTTGGCCCAGCAGTGACGGCGGCACAGGCTCGCACCTGGGTTGAGTTTACGATGCAGGGACGGATTCCCTTTTTTGATACTGAAAATCCGCTGAGAGGTCTTTTTGCAGGGAGGCACAGCGGCATCCGGCTTTCCTTGAATCCGCCTTTGCTGGGTCTGTCGTTTCTACTGCCGCTGTTACTGGCTTTTCCCAGACGGTTTCCGGTGGTGCAACGGATTCACCCCGGCATCATTCTGCTGCTGCAACTGGCGCTGGTGTCGTTTGGATGGTTTGTACTGGCTTACCTGCTGCTGTTTCGGTTGTATCATCCCAGTCGCTACACGGTTCATACGCTGCTGATCGTCATGGCTGTTGCGGCTGGCCTCACCTTTGGCATTCTCTGGGAAACTGTCTGGGAGCGGATGAAACAGTCTCCACAGAATCGCACCAAACTGTGGCTGACTGCCGTACTGGTGATGGGCCTCGTCCTGGTTGCCTATCCCCATCTGGCCTGGAGCAAGTCTTTTCCCAACGACCGGGTGGTCATTGGGGAAGCTCCCGCGATCTACCAGTTTCTGCGGCAGCAGCCCAGGGATACGGTGGTGGCATCGTTGGCGGTAGAGTCTGACAATATTCCTATCTTTGCGCTGCGGACGACGCTGGTGGCGCAGGAGTATGGCAATCCCTACCATGTGGGTTACTATCGGGAATTTCGCAAGCGGGCCAGTGATCTGGTGCGGGCGCAGTACAGTGCGTCTCCTGCGGTGGTAAAACAGTTTATCGACCAATATCAGATTGATTTCTGGTTGATTGAAAATAATGCCTTTTCGCCGGAGTACCTGGAGGGCGATCGCTGGCGCAGACAGTATGAACCCGCCGTAGGAGAAGCCGTCGCTGCAATGCAACGGGGGGAGGTGTCGCTACTGCAACAGGGGGGCGATCGCTGCACCGTTGCCAGAGACCCGCGCTTTGCATTGGTCTCAAGCCAGTGTATTGTCAACCTGAGCGGACTTTAGAATTGAGCAGGAGAGAATGGTGCGCTGCCCTTTCTCTGCTTCAGCGATGGGCCGCTGAGCGACGGTGTTGATGGAAGTTTTCGATGAGCGTGTCTGTCATTCTTCCGGTGTATAACGAGGCGAGCTGTATTGCCCAGACGATTGATCAGGTTGTAGCGTTTGCTGCGGTGCATCCCGAATATCAGTTCATTTTTGTCAATGATGGGTCGAGCGATCGCACCCTGGAGATTCTAGAGCGCAAGCTCAGTCAGGTACAGGTTCACCAGATTCAGTTGGTGTCGTACCGGATAAACCGGGGTAAGGGATATGCGGTCAAGGCGGGGATGGAGTCCAGTGGGGGCGACTATGTTTGCTTCCTGGATAGCGACCTGGCCTATTCTCTGGCCTACCTCGAAAGACTGGTGGCAACGCTCAAGCATTTGGACATGGCGATCGGGAGCCGTCAATTGATCCCCGATAGCACAGGACGAGTGAGGTTCAGTCGTCGGGTTGCAGGCAGCCTGTTTAACCTGCTCTCTAGAAAAATGCTGGGGTTAAACTATCGGGATATGCAGGCCGGGATCAAGGGATTCCGCCGTTTGGCTGCCAAGCATTTATTCGAACGGCAAACGATCTGGCGATTTTGCTTTGATGTTGAGCTGATTTATCTGGCGTGTAAATATGGCTACACGATTGGCGAAATTCCAGTGGTTGTTTCGGAGAATCATCTCTACAAGCCATCTACCGTCAATTTATGGATTGATCCGTTGAGAATGTTGGCGAATCTGCTCAGAATCAAGGTGAACGATCGTCTCTGTTTGTACGGCCCGATGGTGGTTCAACGAACCGTACTCCCGTTTCGCTAATTCTCATGAAAGCCCGGTTCACCCTGCTCAGTTTTGACGTTGAAGAATTTGACGTACCGTTGGAGTACGGTCAGGCCATTGATCTGGCAACGCAACTGAGTGTCTCTTTACAGGGGGTAGAAGCAGTCATCGACCTGCTCGATCGCCTGGAGATACAGGCCACTTTCTTTGTCACGGCCAATTTTGCCCAGCACTATCCCGATCTGATTCGCCACCTCGCCCAACGTCACGAGATCGCCTCCCACGGTTTCTACCATTCGGCCTTTGAAACGGCAGATTTAGAAAAATCCCGGTTGGCTCTGGAGGAAATCCTCGATCGCCCCATCGTTGGATTCCGCATGGCGCGACTGCAAGCGGTGGAGGAACAGGCGATTGCTGCCGCCGGATACCGCTACAACAGCTCCCTCAACCCCACCTATCTTCCCGGTCGCTACAACAATTTCTCTGAACCCAGACGCCCCTTTCTCTCAGACGCACTGCTGAACATTCCCGTATCGGTGACTCCTCTGATCCGATTTCCTCTGTTCTGGCTCAGCTTCAAACACCTGCCGCTGCCGCTCTACAAAATGGCCTCGACCTGGACCCTGGGGTGCGATCGCCTCCTATCACTCTATTTTCACCCCTGGGAGTTCACAAACATTTCACACTTTGGCCTGCCCCCGCTGATTCATCGACGGTCAGGACGGGAAATGCGCGATCGCCTGGAAAACTACCTGATCTGGCTGCGGCAGCGCAGTAAGTTTGTCACGTATGCCGCTTACGCTGAAATGTTCTTGCAGTCGGAATTGTCGAGTGAGACTCTTTTCTACAAATCCAAAGAAAACTAAGATGTAGCAGTCCTCTTTGATTTGTGAGATGGTTTGTGAGAAGTAGTGCCGGTTGCAACCTGCACTACTTCTCACAAACCATCCACAATTGCTGCAGGGTATAGCCATAGTTATGGTAATTAAGCCGG
>JBIKWV010000443.1:0-4763 GCA_044356135.1 Elainellaceae cyanobacterium | reverse complement strand
GAGATTTCCAGCAATGAAATTACCTGCGTTGTGTGGGCTGTGCCCCCCGCTTAGCGGGGGGAACAGCCCACACAACAGGATTTTCTTTTACGGAAACCTCCTCGACTCGCCAGTTGGCAGTTTGCTAGAGGGAGATCACTCATCCGGTTTAATTGATACTAAAAACTTCATTTCGGCAGTCGCTCCCACCCCTGTTTTGAGAGAACCAGAGATGGGAGCCGTGTGGCGGGAGGTGGGGCTGGCTACCAGAGCAATGTGGCAATCGCCCACCGCCAGCCCCTGAGTTGGGTCATAGCCACGCCAGCCTGCACCCGGCAGGTAGACCTCTGCCCAGGCATGCAGATCACGATCCTCGCGCTCCAGGTCACCTTCCTGATAACCGCTGACAAATCGGGCCGCCAATCCAATGGCCCGACACACTTCAATAAACAGCACGGTCACATCCCGACAGGAACCTTGCTTCTCCTTCCAGGTGATGCCCGGTGGCAGAGGGTCGCCCTGTTCACGAACCATATGGGTGCAGGTGTCGTAAATCCGCTGGTTCAGCGATCCCAAAAAGCGAATCGGATTTCCTCCCGTGCTGTGCCAGAGGTCGTGGGCCAGTTCCACTGCCATCGGGTCGATGCTGGGGAAATTGCTGGAGTTGCCTGAAAGGTAAGGTTGGAGCTGGGTCAACAGGGATGCCGGATAGTCGATCGGCAGATGGGTGGCCCAGGGTTCCAGCAGGTAGGCGAAGGGATTTTCGCGGAAGGTCTCTACGGCAGAGGTGACACAGACTTCCAATCGGTTGGTGGGTTCATCGGTGAAGTACAGCTTCAGCAGATTATTGCCCTCCAGGTCGAGGGTCTCAAGGATTTGCTGGGGCATGGGATCTACCTGTAGCTCGAACGATCGCAGCTTCTGTGTAATATCGCAGCGGGGACGAAGGCGGAGCGTATGGGGGGAGAGGGTGACGGGGCGATCGTAGGTATAGGTGGTGGTGTGATAGATCAGATATTTCATTCGTTAAGAAGCGCTAACGCACGGGTTCCAGCGCAAAAAAGGTCTCGAAAATTTGGGTGCCAACGTCATTCAGCCGCGTCTCCAGGTCATCCAGAAATTCGTGCAGACCCCGCTCACTAATCTCCTCAATCGTGAGATAGTCCAACTCCGATCGTAGCCTGCCCAGCGCCCGCTCGACCGGGTTGCGCCAGATACCGGGGGTGCCGTCGGTGATGCGGTGAAGCGATCGCTCCGCGTGAATCAGGCAGAACTGGATAGACCGGGGAAACTCTCGATCCAGAATCAGGAACTCCGCAATCCCCTGCGGCAAAATCCGGTGCTGCCGTTTGCGGTACATCTCGTAGCCGCTGGCGGATTTGAGCAGGGCGATCCACTGGAGTTCGTCCAGCGGTGTACCCACATCCCGCACTGAGGGCAGCAGGATAAAGTATTTCACATCCAGAATCCGGGCGGTTTTGTCGGCTCGCTCCAGCATGCGACCGATTTGCCCAAAGTGCCAACCCTCGTTGTGGGACATGGTGGCATCCATTACCCCAGCAAACAGGTGGCTGGACATCTTCACCTGGGTAAAGAAGTCCGATAGGGCTGAAATATCAGAGGTCTGGGATGCTTCCCGCACCATGAAATAAAAGTCGTTGATCTTTTCCCACATCTCCGAAGAGATAATTTCTCGCACCGATCGCGCATTTTCCCGTGCCGCCTGCACACAGGAAACGATGGAGTTGGGATAGCTGCTATCGAACGTGAGAAACCGGATGACGTTCTCCGCAGTGAACTCCCCATAGTGCTGCTGAAAGAAGCTGAGATCGCCCGTTGTCAGGATCAGCGGCTCCCATTGCTGGGTGGCCAGCGGTGCATCCAGCAACAAATTCAGGTTCACGTCGATAAACCGGGCCACATTCTCAGCCCGTTCGACGTAGCGAGTCAGCCAGTAAATCGAATCTGCAACGCGACTTAACATGAAACTCCTCCTACTCCGCCATCACCCATGTATCCTTGCCGCCGCCGCCCTGAGACGAGTTCACCACCAGGGAACCGCGCCGCAGCGCCACACGGGTAAAGCCACCGGGGTTCACGTAGATGTCTTTGCCGTAGAGGATGTAGGGACGCAAATCCACATGGCATCCTTCGAAGTGGTCTTCAAAGAAAGTGGGAACCCGCGAGAGACAGAGGGTGGGCTGAGCGATGTAGTTACGCGGGTTGGCGCTGATTCGTCCGGCAAAATCCTGCCGCTGCTCCGGTGTGGCATGGGGGCCAACCAGCATCCCATAGCCGCCGGACTCGTTGGCTGCCTTCACCACCAGCTTGTCCAGATTTTGCAGGACATGCTTCAGGTCGTGGTCTTCCCAGCAGAGGAAGGTGGGCACGTTGGGGATGATCTGCTCCTCGCCCAGGTAATATTTCACCATTTTGGGAACGTAGGCATAGACGACCTTGTCATCCGCCACTCCAGTTCCCGGCGCATTGGCCAGCCCCAGCCTGCCTTTGCGGTAAACGTTCATGATGCCGGGAATACCCAACATCGAATCAGGCCGGAAAGCAAGCGGATCCAGGAAGTCGTCATCCATCCGGCGGTACACCACATCCACCCGCTTCAGCCCCTTAGTGGTCTTCATTTGCAGGTAGCCATCTGTGACCACCAGATCGCGCCCCTCCACCAGTTCAACCCCCATCTGCTGCGCCAGGAAGGAGTGCTCAAAATAGGCGGAGTTGTAGATCCCTGGGGTGAGCACCACCACCGTAGGGTCGGGCAGGCTGGGGGGGGCCAGATTCAACAGGGTTTCCAGGAGCTGGCTGGGGTAGTCATCAACGGGCAGAATGCTCATGCGACCGAACACCAGCGGCAGTGTCGTCTTCATGACGCGGCGATTTTCCAGCACGTAGGAAATACCTGAAGGACAGCGTACATTGTCCTCCAGCACGTACCATTGACCATCGCGATCGCGCACCAGATCAATCCCGCTGATGTGTGACCAGATGCCCTGCGGCGGCTTCATGCCAACACATGCCTCCATAAAGCCTTTGGAGGAGGTGATGACGCTTTCAGGAATCACGCCATCCTTAAGAATTTTCTGATCCCCGTAGATATCGTTGAGAAACAGGTTGAGCGCCTGGATTCGCTGTTTCAGACCCCGCTCCAGCCAGCCCCAATCTTTCGCTGAGACGATCCGGGGAATGATGTCGAATGGTAGGATTCGCTCTGTCCCCTGGTTGTCGTTGTACACATTGAACGTGGCACCCAGCTTAAACAGCGCCTCCTGAGCGGTCTGCTGTCTCTGCCGCAGTTCTGCCATGCTGAGGGAGTTAATTCGCTCAACGAGCAGCGCTGCGTCGGGTCGGGGTTGCCCCTTCTGCTCAAACAGCTCATCGTAGAAATCGCCGGGGTCGTAGTTTTCGAAGCTCACTGGTTGGCCTGTTGGGGGTTGAGGATTGGCTGCTGAGGGGATAATACCAGCCTTTTCTGGATGGCTCCTGCCCAGCTAATAAAGGATTAATCAATCCCCTGGCCGATAAACTGTATTCTCTGAAACAAAGGCGATCGCTCCTGCATACCCTCCTGGCATCTCCCAGGAGGGGGAATCGGGGCAAACCCTAATGCTGAACTTGCTGAAATTAATGATCGGAGTTTTGACTTTTTCTCTGTAACGCTGCGAAACGCTCTCCAGGAGAGCGTTTCGCAGCGAGCTTAATTTGAGCGCCGATTTTTTCTGAAACGCTAACAACACCAGCATTTCAAAAAAATCGGCACGATTAAGTCAAAAGTCCAGATCTGAGGCTGGCGATCTACCCTTTCAGATCTTCTCGTGTAGATTTGTAAACTTTTGATCATTCTTAAACAATTCCCTTCACCGTTTGAAGAATCATGCAGATTGTACTGACTTCTTCGTGACTTTTTCTTAAGAAGAATATCATTAAATTGAGTTGCTTGAGCCTGGAGAGATCGTCTCAAACGCTCTCCCCACAACATATTCAGGCTATCCAGAAAATGGTTCTATAGGTGACTGGTATTAAATCTTCTTGCAGGTTCATCGAGTTGACCCACAACCTGCGCTTGAATGAAATCAAATAGGAGAGAGCAAGGCGATTGCAGCACTGCATTGCAGGATGACGGCAGTTGCGGGAGGACAGCAGAAACCGTCTCTCTATTGCTTTATGAACTGCTTTATGAACTCAATTTGACTCAAACGTTCGCAACACAATTGTTCAATTGTTCGTTTCTCACTTAGTACACATGCGGCGATCGCATCCCGCACAGGGGTATTTGAAAGGGTAGCCATATGAACTGGTATTCTCAGCTTGCACACCTCATCTTAGATTTCTACCGCGAAGATCCAAAGGAGTTACAACAGCTTCAGGCGCTACGAGGATGTAAGATCACTCGTCGCTGGGGTACACTCCGGGTCGAATGCAAAGACCGCCAAACCGCAGATGCTCTGGCTGCCGCAGGGGCATTGCTCAGAGAACCCGTTGCCGAAATGCGGTTGGCCCAATACATCAACATTATGGTGCGAGGTGTTTTGATTGCCTCACTGCCTGTCCACATCCCCAAGATCAGGACTTGATTACCTCCCTGCGATGAGGAGGCTCTGCCTCCTTGTCAGCATTTCCTGGCAGAGCCAGGAAACGAGGGATATACTGCCCCGGTTAGCGTTTCGCGGCATTGCATGAAATATAGTCAAACGAAACCCCAAAGGCTGGAGGGTGCGACGCTGTAGCGTCGCACCCTCCAGAATTTGGGGTTTCGGATAGGCTTTAAGTGA
>JBIKWV010000010.1:0-16074 GCA_044356135.1 Elainellaceae cyanobacterium | reverse complement strand
CGGCGAGTTTACAATTACAGAATTAAAGTGATCGCAGGGAGGACAGTAAAGATGAGTCAAGTTTTTGATCTCCTCGAAAAAATCAGCCAACAGCCAGGGCTGTATCTTGGCACTGCCTCAATCACAGCGCTTCGGCATTTTCTGGTTGGTTACAAGTTCGCACGTCAGGAGATAGGATTGCCCCAAACTGAAACAGAGCTTGATTTCTACCAGGAATTTCAACCCTGGCTACAGCAGCGTCTTCACCTGCAAACCGCCAACTCCTGGGACAGTATTCTGCTATTTCAATTTGTTGATGAAAAAACGGCATTCGCTCATTTCTTCGCGCTTTTGAAGGAATTCCGCTGTCGTGATAGAAATCAGGATATTGATCCAATTCTGTTAGACGAAGTTTCTGAAACAGCGGAAGAAGCCGCTTAAAAACAAAGCAGAGGCGATCGCCTCCTGTGCGGCGATGGGCTGGAGCAATCGCCCCTTCAATTACTCCATCGGTTTCCAGTCCCCTGAGAAGATGAACGATGCCCAGTAGTAGGGATGCTGGTAAGCGCCCGTTCTCATCAGCTCTAACTGCACCTGTCGCAGCGCCTCACTGCGTCCTTCACCGTTTTTCAGGCGTTTATAGTACAGCGCCATCAATGCACTGGTGCCATAGTCATCCACCTTCCACAGGCTCATCAGTTGGCTCTCGGCTCCGGCGATCGCAAAGGCCCGCCGCAGTCCGTACACCCCTTCACCATTTGCCACGCCTCCCAGGCCCGTCTCGCAGGCAGACAGCACCACCAGTTGGGTGCCGCGCAAATCGAGCTGTGCTGCTTCCAGGGCAGTCAATACTCCATCCTCGCTACCACTCTTGCGGGGATTGAACCCCGCCAGCGCCAGCCCGGAGCGCAGCAGCGGATTTTCTAGATTGCGGGGACTGGGGCGGCAAATCGTTTGCTGGGGGGCAGTGGATTCAATTCTAATGGTTGCATCTCCCCCAAACCCACCTCTGCTGCCCGCAGGCACACACTCAACATCCTCCAGGAAGAAACCGTGGGTGGCAATGTGCAGAATACTGGGTGCCCGCAGTTGCTTGAGGGCGTTTTCGGTTGCCTGGGAACCTGTGAGCAGGGTGAGGTTGGGAAGGAGTGGTGCGATCGCCCTGGCTTCTGTTTCAGTGCCGGGCAATCGATCAAAGCGCAGGGTCGCAAGATCGACGGAGCGATCGGGTGTGGAGCGGTTAGAGGCGATCGCTCTATTGCCTTGTGCTATTTCTGCACCCTGAATCGCAGGAGTAGCAGCAACAGCCGGATTGCCGGGATTGGCATAATCGGGGTTTGCCAGCATTACGGGTACCTGACGGCTGGAGGTATGTAATTGCAAACGCAGCAAATCCCGCCCAGAAGATAGATTGGTGAACTGGTAGGATTCAATCAAATAGCGGTTCTGCTCATCCACCAGGGCAGCAAAGGGAATCAGATTGAGCTGACTATCGGGGGAGATCAGCAGATGTTTGGCATTACCCAATAGTGGACGAATCGGCTGCATCAGTTTGGCATCAAGGGCACGGGCACTTTGCTGGATGTTTGGATCTCTGGAGCGCAGTGCTTCCCGGAATTGCTCAACTTGTCCATCAATCGGAGCAGCTTCACCCAAATCAACCCAACGAGGATCGCCTTGAGAAGACAGAACGTAGGCGGCATAGCGCGGTTTACCCCACCGCTGATCTTGGCTTGCCGTAGGGTTAAAAGGTTTGTACCGTACCAGTTCGATCAGAGCCGCATCTGTAGGAATCTCAGCCTGAACGCTTGCCAAAGTGACGGGTTCTGATGCCTTCCGAAATTCAGCGCTGCGCTGTGCCAGAGTGTTTTCTAGCTGATCCGCCTGCGTTTGTAGAGCTGTGAGTTGCGATCGGTAGGCTTCTGCTGTGCGATCGCCCTGACCACCAAACACCAGATTGCTGAGTTGAGTACGGACCGCTGTAAATTGATCGAACAGGGGCTGGTCTTCAGGTTTGAGGTTTTGACGCAGGCGCTGCAAATTATCCGTGACGGCATCGAGTATCCGTCCTTTGCGACGCAGTACCGTCGTCAGGGCTAACCGGGCTGCTTCAGGGTTGGTTGAGGCTGTTTGTAGATGGAAGGTGATTGCTGCATCAGTGCCAGCAGAGATGGTGGCAATGTATGCTTGCTTACGTTCCTCTGAACCAATACTAAGCATGAGCGCCAAATTGTTTTCTTGAATTTCGGCACTTCGCTGAAGCACTTTATAGGTACGAGATGGGTCTCCTTTTGCCCAGTACAGCACTGCCAAGTTGCTAAGGCTTCTGGCGATACTAGGATGATTAGTTCCCAATGCGTTTTCTAGAATATTCAATGAGCGTTGGTAGAGCGGTTCAGCCGTTGTGTAGTTCCCCTGTTGCTGGTATAGCCCTGCCAAATTATTGAGACTCACGGCAACATCGTAATGATTGATTCCCAATATCTGTTCGCGAATATGCAGCGATCGTTGATAAAGCGATTCCGCCTCGCCATAGTTGCCCCGATCCTCATACAGTACCGCTAGGTTATTAAGGCTAGTCGCGAAACCGGGATGGCTGACTCCCAATGTCTGCTCAGAAATACGTAGCGATCTCAGCAGCAGGGGTTCCGCCGCTGTGTAGTTTCCCTGTTCCTGGTAGAACAATGCTAAGTTGCTAAGGCTGGCAGCTACATCGGGATGGTTGGCTCCTAAAACCTGTTCTCGGATACGCAGCGATCGCTGATAGAGCGGTTCTGCTGCGGCATAGTTGCCCTGAACATTGTACAGTGACGCCAAGTTATTGAGGCTGGTAGCTACATCGGGATGATTGGCTCCTAAAACCTGTTCTCGGATACGCAGCGATCGCAGTAGCAGAGGTTCAGCCGCTATGTAATTCCCCTGCGCCTGATGCAGCATTGCTAGGTTATTAAGGCTGCTTGCAACGTTTGGATGATTCGCGCCTAATGCTTGTTCCAAAATGTTCAGCGATCGCAGTAGCAGAGGTTCAGCTGCTGTGTAGTTTCCCTGTTCTTTGTACAATGCTGCTAAGTTGTTGAGTTGGACGGCGACAGTGGGATGCTTATTTCCTAATGCCTGTTCACTAATGCGAAGCGACCGCTGATAGAGCGGTTCAGCTGCTGCGTAGTTGCCCTGTTCCGTATACAGCATTGCCAGGTTGCTGAGGCTGGAGGCAACAAGAGAATGATTTGCTCCCAATAATTTTTCAAGAATGCTTAACGATCGCTGGTAGAGCGGTTCTGCTGCTGCGTAGCTGCCCTGTTCCTGGTATAATCTTGCCAAATTATTGAGGGTAGTGGCAACACTGATATGATTGGCTCCCAACACCTGTTCTTGAATGCGAAGCGATCGCTGATAAAGCGGTTCCGCCGCTGCGTAGTTCCCCTGATCCTCGTACAGCGTTGCTAAGTTATTGAGGCTGATAGCGACATCGGGATGACTAGATCCTAATACCTGTTCTCGAATGCTCAACGACCGTAGCAGCAGGGGTTCTGCCGCTGTGTAACTTCCCTGATCCTTATAAAGAATTGCCAAATTGCTCAGGCTTTGAGCAACATCGGGATGATTGGTGCCCAACACCTGTTCCCGGATACGCAGCGACCGTAGGAGCAAAGGTTCTGCTGCTGCATAATTACCCTGTGCCTGGTACAACAACGCCAGGTTGTTGAGACCGTCAGCGACACCGGGATGGTCGGCACCCAATACTTGTTCTCGAATACGCAGCGATCGCTGATAGAGCGGTTCTGCCGCCGCAAAATTGCCTTGAGTCTTATACAGTCCTGCTAAGTTATTGAGGCTGGCAGCGACATCGGTATGATTCGTTCCCAACACTTGCTCTCGAATACGAAGTGATCGCAGGTAGAGTGGTTCTGCCGCCGTGTAATTACCCTGATCCTCATACAGCGATGCAAGGTTGTTGAGGCTGGTTGCAAAATCGGGATGGTTGGCACCCAATACTTGTTCTCGAATACGCAGCGATCGCAGGTAGAGTGGTTCCGCTGCTGCATAGTTGCCCTGATCCTTATAAAGTCCTGCCAAATTGTTGAGGTTGGTGGCAACAACATGATGATTCGCTCCTAATGCCTGTTCAAAAATACGCAGCGATCGCTGATAGAGCGGTTCTGCTGCTGCATAATTGCCCTGTTGCGCATACAGCATTGCCAGGTTATTGAGGCTAATAGCGACATTAGGATGATACGCTCCCAATGCCTGTTCTCGCAGGGCTAAGGCTCTTTGAGCGAGAGGAATTGCCTCTGCATAGCGCCCCTGCTGATACAGTTGGGTCACCTGCTGATTCAATCGTTCAGCTTCTTGAAGTTCACTTGATTGAGAAGGAGCTTGAGGTTGAGCCTGTTGAGCAGAGCCAGTGAGTGGAATCGAAGGGATCAGGAGCAGAAATCCGACACTTGTTGCCAGCAGAGAAAACCAGGGTTTGAGAGACATGGGGCTACCGAAGGAGGGTTAACTGTATTTAAAGGGCGATCGCCCCTCAGAGAAAAATAGAATTCTCTCGAAGCAGCGATAGATTTTTCTCAATAAATCTCCGAAAGGTTCATTGAAGAAGCTGTCAGGGTCTCGGTGTTGTGCAGAAACTGGAAATGGTTTCCTTCAACGTTTCCTTCAGCACAGGGGAGGGCGATCGCACCGAAACTGTTTAGTTTATTGTGGGGTGGGCATCCTGCCCGCCCCGTCCGAAACGGGCAAGATGCCCGTTCCACAGTGATTTGGAATATTTTGAGTAGAAACGGTCAAACCTCAATGACATTCTGTCTTTAATCTGCCTCCCCAATGAGCGTGAACGCCGCCCAATTGCGGGGTTCAGAGTGTTGTTTCATAGTGGTTAGCATTGCTCGTCGGAGTGCCTGTGCTTTGTCGGGAGAACGCTGCAAATTCTCGTAAAACTGCTTCATCAATTCAGCCGTCGGCTCATCCGGAACCTTCCAGAGCGACACCACAACACTGGGAACCCCTGCTTGCATAAATGCCCTGGATAATCCCAGTACGCCATCACCTGTAATGGTGCCTCGCCCAGTGTCACAGGCGCTTAAAACAACCAGTTCAGCATTCAGGTTCATGCCATAGATTTCGGAAGAGGTGAGTAGCCCGTCATCCTGACCATTGGGGGCAAGGGCGATCGCCCCCGGAAAATCTCGCACCCCAGATTCACGCGGATCACCGTACTCCAGCAGTCCATGGGTTGCCAGATGAATGATGCGGGCATTTTGCATCCGCTGTCTCACCGCTGCTTCGGTTGCCTGACCTTCCAGCAGCGGTTGCGTGTTGAACTTTCTGGCAATCTCGATCGCCTCCTGCTCTGCACCACCCAAAGGCTGGAGCCGTTCTTTCCGTCCTGTCTCTGGGTTCCAGGTTGCGGGCATCGTGGGATTACCAACCACCAGCACAGAATCTCTGTTCCGGGCTGTCTGCTGGAGCCGCAGACGCTGCTGTCGTGTCAGATCCAGCACCTGGATCGAGGGCGAGGTGAGAATCGTATGTTTTTCGATCAGATACTTGCCGCTGGCATCCATCAGGGCAGCAAAAGGAACCAGGAAAAGTTCGCCCTGAGGAATGAAAATGACGTGATCGTTTTCATTGGTGGGGAGGTGTTGGGCGATCGGTTCTATCAGCAGTTTGTAGAGCGTTTGAAGATTTTGTCGCTGTTCTGACTCCTTACGCGCAAGGGCTTCAGGCGGTTGGCTCACCACGATGGTTGCACTCCGTCCTCTGACATCCATTGCGTCTCGGCTCTGCTGAACTAAATCTTTGAGAGGGCGATCGAGATTGCGCAAATCAACAGACTTGAATTGAATTTTGCCTTCTGGATTGATCACCCAGATGTAAAGCGATGAATTCTGCTGTGTATTGATAACTGAGTATTGAACGAGGGTTGCATTTTGCTGTTGAGCGATTGCCCGAATCGTCCTTAAATCTGGATTACTCTGTACTGGTGCGGCTGCTTCTTGAACTGTGAAACGTTCTGCAAGTAACTCTATCAGCGTTCGGGCTCTGCTTTGCTCTGCAACTTCAAGTGCTTTCAAAGTCTTGTCTGACTTGCTCTGAGCAATTAGTGATTCTTGCAACCACTGATAACTTTTAGTTTGTGTCTCAAATAAAGTGATTCTGTCAGTAGAACTCAAGTTTGGGGTACGGAGGGATTGCAGGACACTCAACGCTTTAAACAAATATTCCTCAGCCGTCGCAAGCTGATTTGTTCGTAAAAAAGCAAGTCCTAAATTCGATAGTGCAGTTCCTTCTCCTTCACGATCACCAATCTGCCGCATGATAGTTGATACTTGCTCATAAAGCTCAATTGCTCGCTGGTACTGCCTCAAATCACTGTAAATAACACCCAAATTACCCAGTGCGACTCCTTCTCCCCGGCGGTTGCCAATTTGCTGCGCGAGCCTTAGCTTTTGCTCATAAAGCTCGATTGCCCGCTGGTACTGTCCTAAATTCATATATGCACTTCCCAAACCACCCAGTGCAGTTCCTTCTCCGTTGCGATTGCCAATCTGCTGCATAATAACTAATGCTTGTTCAAGGATCCCAATTGCTCTCTGGGGCTGCCCTAATTCATTGTAAGTAATACCCAAGCTACCTAGTGCAAATCCTTGCGCTCGACGATCGCCAATCTGCTGTGCGAGTCTTAGCCTCTGCTCATAAAGCTCAATTGCCTGCTGGTACTGCCCTAAAAAAATGTAAACATTACCCAAATTACCTAGAGCGATACCTTCTCCCTCGCGGTCGCCAATCTGCTGTTTAATAACTAATGCCTGTTTAGAAAGCTCGATTGAACGGTGGTACTGTCCTAAAGATCTATAAGTATCACTCAAATTAAGCAATGCAGAACCTTCCCCCTCGCGATCTTCCATTTGCAATGCAATCCTCAGTTGCTGCTCATAAAGCTCGATTGCTTGCTGGTGATGTCCTAAATAATTATATGCATTACCTAAATTATTTAGTACAATTCCTTCCATTCTACGATTACCAGTTTGTCGTAAAATGGCTAATGATTGCTCATAAAGCTCGATTGCCTGCTGATACTGCTCCAAGGAGTAGTAAGCATTGCCCATATTCATCAGTACATTGCCTTCTTCTTGACGATCGGCAGTTTGCTGAGCAATAACCAACTGTTGCTCATATAGTTCAATCGCTTGCTGATATTGTTTTAAAGAGAAGTAAGCATTGCCAAGATCCCCTAGCGTATTGCCTTCCTCCTGACGATCGGCTATTTGCTGCACAATCACTAACTTTTGCTCATAAAACTCGATTGCCCGCTGGTACTCCCTTAAAGAGAAGTAAGCATTACCCAGACCACCTAATGCGTTTTCTTCTCCTTGCTTATCGCCAATTTGTCGTGCAATGATTAACCCTTGCTCATACAGCTCAATTGCCCGCTGATATTGTTCTAAGGAGTAGTAGGCATTACCCATATTCTCTAACGCGATACCTACTCTTTGACGATCGCCAATTTGTCGTGCAATGATTAACCCTTGCTCATACAGCTCAATTGCCCGCTGATATTGTTCTAAAGAGTAGTAAACACTACCCATATTTATCAACGCAATGCTTTCTATTTGACGATCGCCAATTTGTCGTGCAATGATTTGCCCTTGCTCATACAGCTCAATTGCTCGCTGATACTGTTTTAAATCGCTGTAAGCATTACCCATCTTTATCAATGCCTTACCTTCTCCTTGACGATCGCCAATATCCCGATAAATTTGTAATGCAGCTTGCCAGGACTCCAATGCCTCACGGAACTGGCTATTTCTATATTGTTGAATTCCTTGTTGATACAGCCGATCACCCTCAGCCTTTCGATCTGCTACTGTTTGAGCGATCGCAGAAGATTCAGCGTAAGGGTATACAATCTGAGTGGTTGTGAGAACAAGAGTAGATGCCGCGATCGCCAGCAGCCGAATAGAGTAACGCATAGATTTTTGGATGAGAAAGGATAGAAAAATGTAATGAAGAAGGGCGATCGCCCTCATCTCTTGAATGCCGTTTACTGCGGTAAGCCTGCGCAAACAGAACCGAGACAGGGAATCGATTCTGGTAGATCAGGGAGAAGTTCAGACTCCTCCTCGGAGGGCAACAGAGGATTGACAGGCAGATTGGGAGCAGGTTGAACGGAGCGGCGGGGGTTGTAGAAAGAAAAATCTCCGATCATTGAGGTGGTTGACGTGGGAGTTTGTCTTTCATTGGTTTCACGGCTGACGCGCTGACGAACTCGCTTAAAGAGTTGTTCGACACTTTCATGCGGTGTTCTGATATATCGCAGCAGTGCAGCGGTGAATGTTCCATTCTGACCATCACCATCAGCGGCAACGTTTCCCGGTTCGGCTGCAAATTCGATGTGGATTCCCCTGGCTTCTTCAGCTCTCACCTCTGCTAACCCTCGTTGACCGGAGCGCCAGCGTCTGGGTAAGGGATTATCCCGGCAGGCATCCAGGATGACAATATTGACACCGTTGTCGGCTGCCTGCATTCTTCCCAGAACTAAACCTAACGGCAGCGTTTTGTGGCGCAGGTCCTGTTCTACTCGCAGATTGGCATCCACAGGAATTAAATAATTCTCCCCTCCCGACTGAATACCATGTCCGGCGTAATAGAAAACCCCAACGCCTCCCTGCTCGATTGCTTCAGTAAAGCGATCGAGGGCGGCTTCCATCTGGCGCAGGTTGGCATCTGTTACGAGAATCACCTGAAACCCCAATTGACGCAGTGCATGATTCATCGCACGGGCATCATTTCCTGGATTTCTCAATGGACCTATTTGATAATTAGCGTTACCAATCACTAATGCAACGCGACGACCTGTGCCCGTTCGATTAGTGTTCAGGCGCTCTACACCAACCGTACCGGGACGGGCAGATTCGGGGGTTTGTGCCATCAGGGCAGCATTCGTATCTACAAGAACCAGAGAGAGCGGCAAAGAAAGGAGAAGGGGAAGGAATAGCGATCGCATCATGATTATTAAATAATTATCAGAGGTTCGTGTGGAAAAATTAGCGAGTTCGTCTGCGGGTGCAGGCAGGGTTGAAGCCATAGGCACCACTCCACCGCTCCACTGTGCCTTTACCAATGGGAAATGTGATTGGAGACAGATTGGCTAAGGTAATGCGAATGGGAACGTTTTGTGCAGGAGCGCTGCTCAAAATCTGTGCCTGTCTGGCGTTCAGTACAAATACATGACGGCTCATACTCCACACGCCTTGCAAATTGACTGAAACCCATTCGCCACCCCGGTTGACTGGTTGAACGTAGTTATAGGGGAACATTCCGTATCTTTGTACATCTGGGGCAGTGGTTGCAGTCAGGGTGAGCCGCTGACCGTTCACCATCATGTCGAGCTGGGTTGGCACGATCAGTCGGGGATCAACTCTTTCGTCAAGAGTCCTTGCAACCTGAATCATTAATTCAACAAAACAACCATCGTCGTTGCTACCCCAACCTGAAACAAAAACCACTCTCCCTGGCCTCGGCCCAGCAAATGGTTCACGGATACCCAGGATAGGCTGATTGTCTTCTCCATGACGATCCAGGACAACCCTTCCGATGATCGTAGAGTCAATGCTGTCTCTTTCAATTGCAAATAATCGGCTGAATCGCCAACCCGCAGCAGCCCACGGAATTCCGTTAACGGTAACGAGTCGATCATTATTAATCACTCCTTCTACAGGGCGGAGCAGCGATTGTGCAAGCAGATTTTCTGATATGGATGAATGACCCTGCTTATGGTGGTTCTTGCTTGCAGTCGTGTCTATCGAAGAGACAAAGTGAGAAGCGGCTGGTTGTGCAAAACTCAAGAGCGAGATGAATGGAAGTAGAAAAGCAAACGCCGGGAATCGCAGTCTTAAAGCAGATATCATAAGGAACCTCTCAAGTTTCACCAAATACCGTAAACAGTCGTTTTCGAGCAAAGCAAGTGACTGAACCTTCCTCAAACTTTCGGAATTGCCTCAAATACGCCTGCCAGAACTGCCATCGTCGCTTTGTCGTAGGGAACTGCATCACCAAAGTTGGTGACCCGAACGGTGCCATTGGGTTGGGGCGATCGCGTTAGATTGGTCAAGTCTCCCAGTAAGCTGTTGATTACGTCGAGAGCTTCGTTGCCTCGCAGTCCTCCAAGAGGCTGGCCGCGAGTGTGTCCCCGGCTGCCTGCGATAATCTTCAGTGTCCTGAGGGTGTTGCGCAGGGGTTCACGACTTGCCAGTACCAGCAACTCTGGAAACCCGGAGGTGCCCTGTACTGCGAATGCATATCGGGCACGGGGACCTGGAATGCTCAAGGAACCTGCTGGCGCTAACTGAGCAGCCTCTTCAGAAGCTTCAAAATCAGAGGGATACAGCACATCCATCACCCCATCTGCGCTAATCACCAGCACCCCGACATATAGATCCTCACGTTCCTGGTTATTCACCTCAACTTTTAACAGGGTGTCTTCCCGAAACTGGGGCGGTGTCAGGGAGATTGCAGTACGGCGGTTGTTCTCTACTGCGCCCCGACTTGCCAGGTTAAGCCGCGCTCCCGGCAAAGTCACCCCCTCTCTGTTTATAGGAGTCACTGATGCCGTAACTTTCAGCGGCGATCCCCGCCCGCTCGAAAGCAGTTGGCTCAGGATCTGATCGGCCAGCAGCGCCCGGAATCGGGGACGCAAGCGGTTGATGGCGGTGATGACAGGTTCATCTATCGGTCCAAAAGTATTGGGCAAAAGTGCAGATAGATCAGGCGTAAACAGCCCCATTGTGCCGACTGCTGAGAGGTTGGTTGCTCCCCTGGCGGTCAACTGCTGTCGATAGTCCTGCGTCATTCGACCCAGCAGATAATCCATTGCTGAATTAACCTCAACAGGCTGCACCGAACTCACATTACCCAACTCTGTTGTTGCCTGATTCAGATCTGTTCCGAGCGATCGATCCAGCCCAATCTTGAGCTTCGGATTGGTGGGAATGCCGACAATCTTTTCTCGCAGCAGGCGATCGCCCTTCACTGCATCCGGCTGTCCTTGAACCAGCTTGCCGTAGCCATAGAGTCCCGCACGTCGGGTTTGTTCAATCTCGCCAATCTCCTGTCCAGTTTCATCCAGCAGAGTAAACACTGTTCCGGCTCCACTACCCTGAAGATTCTGCACCGAAACGCCCCCCAGCCAGAACTCGATCTCCTGACCTACCTTCGTAATGGCGGCTTCTGCGGGTGGAGACGTGAGCGGTGTGAAGTACAACGGCTTGTCCTGGTTGTTGCTGTTGGGTAAATACTCGAACACAGGCACCTGAGATGTTTCGTTTCGTTGCTGCGCCGCCAGTCGATCTGTACTGCGTTGTAGGTTGACATACACCGTTTCTGCGGAGTGCTGATTTGCCTGCTGCCACAGATAGCGGGTCAGCAAGTAGGTAAATCCGCCCGCATGAAATCCATCAAATTGGGCATCTACTGCCAGCTCATCCCGTCGGGCTGAACCCAGTGCCACACCTCTGGCGATACCCTGCTGCCGCAGTTTCTGGAAATCCTCCGCCGACAGTTTGAGCATCGAACGAAGCTGAGCCTGCGCCTCCAGTTCTGCTTCGGTTGAAATCAGAATTTGCCCCGATCGCGCCCGTGGCCGCGCCGCCCGCACATTGGCATTCCCCCGAGTTCCGGCTCCGGAGTGACAGCAGTCAAGCACAACCGTCAGATAATCCGTGTTGATAGCTCGCATCAGCAGGAACAGGTGCCGTCCCATAATGTCTGGTACGGCTAATTCTGAACCCCTTTGTCCCATCACCGTGCCGTCAAGGGGAACCATTGTTCCGTTCAGGTCACAATTCCTTGTGCGACGGCACTCCGCTGTATCCAGTCGATTGGGATCTTTAACGAGGCTTCCATGTCCTGAAAAGTGAACCACCACGACATCGCCCTGTCGTGCCTGACGAATCAAATGCTGCTCAAACGCCTGCAAGATGTTGGCACGAGTGGGTTTTGTGGTGACGTTATCTGAAATCTCCAGGATGTCTTCTCGCTTGAACCCGTAGCGATGAATCAGCAACTGCCGTTGCAGTTCCACATCGTTCAGACATCCCTGCAACTCACCAATCTCGGCGGGATAGTTGTTGATGCCAATGAGCAACGCTAATTTACGCGGTGTGGATTGAGCCAGAACGCGATCGAACTGGTGCGCCTGCTGCAAAAAGTCGAACTGGCTTAAACCCAGCGATGCCAGGGTTGATCCAGCGAATTGGAGGAAGTGACGGCGTTTGATGGAGGTCATGGTGTTTTTTGGGGGGAAGTAGGTGAGTGGGGGGTAGGGGCGTAGCATTCGGTCAACACTTTGTGGGGCTTTGCCTTGAATAGTCTGCCGAATGCTACGCCCTTACAGGGTGGGCGATCGCCTCTTCAATTCAACTTATTCACAGTCTGTTGGAACCTATGCAAATTCTCCAGGGATAGTTTTACAAGCCGTTGCCGATGAGAATAAACGGTGCCCAGTAGTAGGGGTGGTTGAGGCGATCGCGCACTCTTGGCGGTAATCCTGTCCGCACATCTCGTACCACAACGGTTGCCCGTTGCCCCTGTCCCACCACTGACAAATTTCCGGTGATGAGTGCCTGCTGCGCCAGTTGCAGCGCTTCAGCTTTGGTTTTGCCGTTTTGCAGTGCGGTGTAGAAGGCGTTCATCAATACCTGAGTGCCACCGTCGCTGACCTGCCAGAGAGAGGCGATCGCCGCCTGTGCTCCGGCATCCTGAATCTGGTAGCCAAATCCGAGAATTTCGATGCCGCTGCCTGGTTCAGGCTCTCCTATGGCAGTCTGGCAGGCGCTCAGCACCACCAGATCGGTATTAGTCAAATCCCATTCATCTTTGATGCTGGAGAGGCTAACTTTGCTGTTGTTGCCAAACACAATAAAGGATTGGTCGCCCTGTCCTTGAACAAAGGCGGCGTGGGTCGCCAGGTGCAGAATAGGGAAACGGCGCATATCTCGCACCAGGCTGGTTGGGCTGAATGCTCGATTGAGCAGGGTTTCTGTCCCGGGAATAGAGGTGGCGATGTTTTCAACTTCGGTGCGGGTGTAGGGCAGATCGCTGAAGTTGAATGACTGCCCTCCCACTTCAAACTTGAAGCTGCATTCGGCGCAGGCTCCCGCCAGAATTCTCAAGCCGTTAGCTGCCCGGTAGGAGGGTCGATCGTCGAAGTCATTGAGGGAAGCAGCGGTAATGTGGGTGACAGCAAAGCGCTCCGCCAACCACTGTCGCCCGTCGTGGAGCGCCGACAGCGGAATATAGCGCAGGGCACTGTCGGGGGCATAGACAATCGTTCTGGCATTGGCGGCAGCCAGTTCAGATTCGAGGGGTTGGATGAGATAGCGGTAGAGCTGTTGGGCGATCGGCTTGATATCACTTTCGGGATCTTTGAGCGCCTGCCCCATCTGGACGATGAGCCGATTCAGATCCACAGCTTTGATATTGACAGGCTTACGAATGGGGGGAGCATTGGGCGTGACGAGGACAAGTTCCAGTCGATCGCTCAAAATCAGTGGATAGAGCAGAACAGCATTTTGCTGGAGATCGCGCAGGTTATTTTGCAGTCGGTTAAATTGGCTCAGCTCTATATTTTGACCAGAGGTGGTGTTCCTCAACTGTGCCAGGGCAGTCTTAACTTCCTGCAATTCAGCAAACTGACTAAAATTCCTGCGAATCTCCCCTCTTCGGGCAAGTAACTCATCGTACCGCTGCTGTTCCTGGGAAGTTAGCGCCCCTGTGCGATTTTTCTTCTCCTCAAGCTGGGTTAAATCGTTTGCTTCAGCAATCACCTGAGCATACAATGTCAGAATTTGCTGTTCGGGTTGCCAGTAGCTAACGCCCGATTCTGTTCTTCCGTTGCGCTGGATGTTGCGTAAGTAGTCATCGAGTTCCTGTACTTTGAGTAAATCCAGAACTCGCTGTGCTTCTAACACTCGGTTTTGTTGCAGTAGCAAATTGGCTAACAAACGGTAATTACTTGCAACGGTGTCTGTGTAGGACTGCTGCAATGATCGATCGAGTCCGCGAATGTCCCCCCGAATTGCCTCCCGCACGCTGACGGAGCGCTTGAGGAAGATGATTGCTAACTCTGGCTGATTTTGTAGACTCAATAATCTCCCAATATTGCTCAGAGTAATTCCTTCGGTTGCTCGAGCGCCAATTTCTTGAGTAATTTCTAAAACCTGCTGATAAGATTCGATCGCCCGCTGATACTGTTCTAAGTATGCGTAAGCAACCCCTAAATTAACCAGTGCAATGCCTTCCCTCCGTTGATCGCCGATTTCTCGCACGATGACTAACACCTGCTCATACAACTCGATTGATCGTTGATACTGTCCTAAGCTGCGGTAAGCATTTCCCAGATTACCCAGTGCATTGCCTTCTCCCCGTCGATCGCCGATTTCTCGCGCAATAGCTAATCGCTGCTCATACAACTCGATTGCCCGCTGATACCGCCCTAAACCGCTGTAAGCATTTCCCAGACTACCCAGTGCATTGCCTTCTCCCCGTCGATCGCCGATTTCTCGCGCAATAGCTAATCGCTGCTCATACAACTCGATTGCCTGCTGATACTGCCCTAAGTCAACGTAGGCATTTCCAAAATTACCCAGTGCATTGCCTTCTCCTCGTCGATCGCCGATTTCTCGCGCAACAGCTAATCGCTGCTCATACAACTCGATTGCTCGCTGATACTGCCCTAAGCCGCTGTAAGCAAGTCCTAGACTACCGAGGGTAGCTCCTTCCGCCCATTGATCGCCTATCTCCCGATAAATCTGCAACGCTGCTCCCCAAGACTGCAACGCTTCACGAAATTGGCTCACATTATATTGCCGCTCACCCTGTTCAAATAGCCGATCGCCCTCCACCTTCCGTTCTTCTACCGTCTGAGCGATCGCCTGAGAAGAAAGGATGGGAAAAGTGCGATCGCCCACCCCGCTCACAACCACACCCGTAGCCAGCGTCATTAAACAGAGAGACAACAGGACAGAAAAGCGCATGGTAAGTCACCCAATCGATGTGGATTGATTTGCTTTCGGAGAAATAACTGATTCTTAGATAGCACAGATCGCAGCAGTGAGAGGAAATACTCCCTTGCTGTGAAGCTTCCTATTTCAGCAGGGGTTGGACTTATGCAAAGTCAGGGAGGGCGATCGCTCTCATCTCCCTCAGAATTTGTGGAGTGGGAGCGATCGCCCAACCCTATCTCCATAGCACTGCCAGCAATGCAATGCTTCATCCCAACCCATTGCCGCTAAGAATGAAGGATGCCCAATAGTACGGGTGACTGAAGTCATACTCCGTCGATTCACCTGCCTGCGCGGTTTGCGCGGTGGCGGCGGGACGAGGAGCCGGGGACTGAATCAGACTGACCTGTGCCTGTCGGAGCGCTTCGGCTGGGGCAGTACCATTCCTGAACGCTGCATAGAAGGCATCCATCAAAACCTGGGTTCCCTGATCACTCATCGCCCAGAGGGAGGCGATCACTGATTTTGCGCCAGTTCGCTGCATCTGGTAGCCCAGTCCCAAAATCCCCTGTCCTGCATCTGGAGCATCACCCATTGCCGTATCGCAGGCACTCAGGACAACCAAATCCACATTGCTCATATTCCATCTGCTCATCTCCTTGAACGTCAGCCGTTCGCCGTTGCCAAACAGCAGGAATGAAGACTCCGGCGAACCTGGAAGGACAACCGCAGTCGTTGCCAGATGGATGATATTGTGATCCCCAATTGCAGACTGGACAGCTTGAGGGGAAAACTCCTGATTCATCAAAACACGAGTTCCCGGAAACTGCTTTGCGATGTTCTCAACCTCGACCCCTGCGAATGGAAAACCCGCAATCCTAAACTGGCGATCGCCCTCCCTGAAAGTAAAGCTGCCCTCCGAGAAAGCCGCCGCCAGAATTTTAGGACTGCTGATGGAAGGGCGATCGAAATCCGTCAGACCGATAGCAGTGATGGTGTTCACCGTCCACTGCTGAGCCAACCACTGGGTGCCGTTATGAAGGGCTGCCAGAGGAACATATCTCAACGCAGCATCAGGTGCATAAAGGAT
>JBIKWV010000810.1:0-3254 GCA_044356135.1 Elainellaceae cyanobacterium | reverse complement strand
ACTCCAGAGGTTCTCGCTGACCTTGCGGCAGAGAACTTGCTCGGCGGCGAAGCCATTCCCCTATCCGACCTGCTAGCGATTATCGACTGCATTCTTGCGCTATCGCGGGCCACTTGCATCAAAGAGATCGACGTACCCGCAATGCTGGGCACTGGCGCTTAAATGGATCGCTGGCTTCGACTCCCCTTCGGCAAGCTCAGGGCAAGCTGCTCAGCCAGCGCTTCGACTCCGCTCAGCCAGCCCTCAAAGGTGTTTCGCCCGCACAGCAGTCGAAACACCTCCGAGAGCTTTAATTCTGCATAAGTCAAAAATGCAGCTCCCTGAGCGGAGTCGAAGGGAGCGGTTCGAGACGGAATCCTTTCCTTCTAACGTGGCTCAAACTCTGGTAGCGGTTTAGTTTGCACCAGTTCCTGACTCATGACGTCATGCAGATGACCGTTAGTTGCCAGAATGCGGCCTGATTTCAGGTCAAACTCACCGCCATCGTAGGCTGTCACCTTACCGCCTGCCTCTTCAACTAGAACCACCCCTGCCGCCAGATCCCAGGGTGACAATCCCCGCTCCCAGTAGCCATCCAGACGGCCCCAGGCAACGTAGGCCAAGTCAATGGAGGCAGAACCACCGCGCCGCACACCCTGGGTCAGGTGGGTGAAGTGGCAAAACTCGGCGTAGTTGTTGTCAATGGTTTCCCGGCGATCGTAGGCAAATCCGGTCACCAGCAGGCTGCGGCTCAGTTCCTTCGTAGCAGAGACGTGGATAGGACACCGATCGCACGTCGCCCCCAATCCCTTTGCCGCTCGAAATAAATGGTTGTGGTAGGGGTCATAGACCACTCCAACACTGGCAATTCCATTAATCAACAGGCCAATGGACACCGCAAAAAACGGGTACTGGTGGGCAAAATTCGTGGTGCCATCCAGGGGGTCGATCGCCCACAGAAACTCACTCGTTCCCAGCGCTGCTCCACCCGACTCTTCGGCCAGAATGGCGTGATGCGGCACATGACGCTTGATCACACTCAGGACAGCGGCCTCCGATTCCCGGTCAGCGACAGTTACCAGGTCACCCGATCGCCCCTTCTCCTGGACTTCAGAGAGTTTGCCCAGGTGCGATCGCAGCACTGCACCTCCTTCCAGGGCAGCTTCGGTGGCGATATCCAGCAGTTTTTGGAGTTCATCAACGGCGGGCAGCGAATTGTTAGTCTTCATCCAGTGGTAGTCCCCGTTTTACTTTGCCTCGCCCAAAAAAGCGACCAAACTGAAGCTCATATACCTCATCCTCATCCTGGGTCTCGACCTCCAGGTCAGAAAGCGGGTAACTGACGCAGAGGAGGGCATAACCGCGCGATCGCAGCTCTGGCGACAGACCCATTGCCTCCGGTTGGTAAATCTCACCGGTCTTGACGCGCACCGCACAGGCGGTACAGGCTCCGTTGCGGCAAGAGAAGGGCAGTTTGACACCCTGTTCCTCAGCAGTGCGAAGGATGTACTGGTCTTCGGGCACCTCAACGGTGTAGTGTTCGTCCTGCTGGCGATAGTGGATATGGACGGTATGGGTTTGAGTCATATACAAAGATCTTAAAAAACAGAGTGCCCTTTGCGATCATAGTGCCTCTGCAATCCGCCTGGACAACAAATTATTTGCCAATCTCTTTTCACGCGTGCCCTGCTTCTGCTACCATAACAATTCTGTGGCTGCAAAAGTAGACCACGAATTGAATAAAACCCCTTCTGGAGAGGTGGCCGAGTGGTTGAAGGCGCAGCACTGGAAATGCTGTAATGGGGCAACTTATTCGAGGGTTCGAATCCCTCCCTCTCCGTTAAAGCTAGATAAATCAAGGGTTTCAGCGGTTACTGCGATCGCTGAAATTCGTCTTTTTAACCTTAGTGGGTTGAAAGATGGGCTGAATAGAGGTTTATTTATTCAACCCAGTTCATCCATTGACTGATTTCTATGGGTGAATTGATGGGGAGGGCGATCGCGGTTTTAACTGGGGATGCTGTAGTATGCAGGTTTATCTGATATTTTTTCAGATAAACCTGCATATAAGAGGTATCACTCTGGTAGTGACTGCGATCGCAGTTTATTTAGGACGCTGGAAGGAATGGAATGTACGTTCCAGAGGAGGGCGATCGCTCATTTCTTACCATTGGCTCTAAATCCTTTCGGTTCTCCCTGCTTCCGTAAACGCATAGTAGGGGTGTCACTGGCGGGAGGATGGCAGACTGGGCAGTAGAGTACCCGCAGGGCGGGTGGTGCGAGTAGGGTGATACCGCAGGTGAAACAATCGAAGTAAAGTCTGTTACTACTGTTTTTCGTTGTCATTCTCTCAACTCCTTATCTGGAACCGGGTGCATACTCTGTTTTCCACGGACTACCAGTGACGGGTAAAAGTCCCATTGCCTTAGCGCAGACTGAACAGACTTCTTGCTTACCCGGTTTGCCCCAACTTTTATCACCGCAAGTTGGGCATTCATAAAGATGCTTATTGCTTTTTGAACTTCTAACAGAATATCCACTGTTATTAGTAGAAGTAACCGGGGGGACAAATTCAGAGTGATAATCCGTAATCATTTGATCGAATTTTCCATTAGGAATAACGGTTTGATCTACTGCGTATCCAGTCATTTTCCCATCCTCAGATTCAGTTAATAAACCAATTGAATACATCTTATTGGCGAATTCTAGATTGTGATAATGCTTTAATGGTTTTTTCATACCGTGGTAATGCTGCCAGCAGTGAACCATCTGATGCACAAAAATTGGCATAAAACCTTCCGGTTCAAATAGCAGAATATGATCACCGAAACTTAGTTCATCATTCTTCCGTTTTCCTTTCAATTCTTGACTAGCAGGAAGAAACAAACCTGATTCTGTTTTTTTGTAATGAAAAGCAATCGAAATATTTTCAGGTAATTTCCCATTAAATAGATGGAAATTGGCAACGATATAAACCTGTTCTGCCCATCTAGCCTGATCTACCCTGCTATTCATGCGATCGCACTTCCTTTAGAACGTTGAAATCTTCTGTTGAGTGTAACGTACGTTCCAAAATAATGGAACGCACGTTCCAGGATAATGGAATGTACATTCCAGAATTAGGCAACCTTGGAACGTACATTCCAAAGTTCAAGCTATACTATCCTCATATGCACTTCCTAAGGGATTCCAGTATTGTCCCTGGAGTCCCTTTTTAATTGATTTAATAAAGAGGAAAACCCTTAAGGTTTTTATAACTTTTCTACTCTGTTTAT
>JBIKWV010000442.1:0-4797 GCA_044356135.1 Elainellaceae cyanobacterium | reverse complement strand
AGCTACGCTGAGCAGCCCTTTCGCTATTTTTGGGTCTATGAAGCACAAGGATCGCCCTGCATCGCAGGGCGATCCTTGTGTCAGGCAACCGGAACGGCGTTCAAGTTTTTCTCAACCACTTCGCGGTACTGGCTCTTTTGCTTCACGCCTTTCATTTCGTGAACCAGGGCTTTGTCTTTGAAGAAGTGAACGGTGGGAGTGCCCGTAATTCCGGCGTTCTCGGCAATTTCAGGATCCTGTTCGATATCGATCAGGACATAGTGAACCTGCTCGTCAAATTCGTCAACAACCTTGCTGAGCATGGGTTTCAGGGTGTGGCAGGGGCCGCAGGTGGGGGAGGTATAGATCACCATGATCAGGCGATCGCTCTCGTGGTACAGCTTGCGCAGTGCGTACCCACCCTGGTGACGGGTTTCAGCAATATTAAATTCCGTCGGCACCTTTCCCGGCAGACTGCTCTCCTCAGTGTGGGTATAGCCTTCGGGAGCCTGCTCTGACGCAGAACCCTGGTGGAACTCCTGGATCAGACTATGCTCGGAGAGCCAGCGCTCGGCCAGAAGGGCGGCCATACATCCGGTACCTGCGGCGGTAATGCCCTGGCGATATTCGTGATCCTGTACGTCCCCAGCAGCGTAGACCCCGTCTAAGCTGGTCTTCACGTCGTGGTGGGTGACGATATAGCCCGTCTCATCCAGGTCAATCTGGCCTTTGAACAGGCTGGTGTTGGGGGTATGACCGATCGCATAGAACAGCCCTTTTGCGGCAATCTCGCTGACTTCACCCGTCTTGCTATTGCGAACTCTAACGCCCGTCATGAAGCCATTTTCGCCAAACACATCTTCCGCTTCGGTGTCCCAGTGGACGGTAATGCGGGGATTGTTTAAAACGCGATCCTGCATCGCTTTGCTGGCTCGCATTCTGTCACCGCGCACCAGCATATGGACGCGATCGCCATACTTTGTCAGGTAAATCGATTCTTCAGCTGCGGTATCACCCCCACCAATCACCACCAGGGGCACCCCCCGGAAGATCGGCGTTGCGCCATCACAGATAGCACAGGCCGACATCCCCCGGTTCCAGTAGGTCTTCTCGCTGGGCAACCCTAAACGTCGGGCGGTGGCTCCAGTAGCGATGATAACGCTGTGTGCCCGTACTTCCCGTTCCTCGGAGCGAATCACAAAGGGGCGCTGGCTAAAATCGACGAACGTCACATCTTCAGTGACCAGTTCGGCTCCCCAACGCTCGGCCTGTGCCTTCATCCGCTCCATCAGTTCCGGCCCCATAATCCCTTCAGGGAAACCGGGAAAATTCTCAACTTCAGTGGTCGTCATCAGTTGTCCACCGGGCAGTCCACCGACCTGGAACCCTTCGAACATAAATGGCTTTAGGTTCGCCCGTGCAGCATAGATCGCGGCGGTGTAGCCTGCCGGCCCAGACCCAATAATAACAACGTTCTCGACAGTCGGGTTCACCATGACTAGTACAAACTCATAACGACTACGCTTAAGTAATTCTAGCGCATCCTTTGTCTGACGAAAAGGGAAAAGATACTTTTTCTGAGTAGGTGCCTCTTGCTGGATCGTTGAGTATCTTTTTTGTGATGCCGCGAAGCGCCCTCTGAGAGAGCGTTTTGCGGCATGGGATAAGCACTGAATATCCGGGGACTAACGTTGCATTGCTATTTTTCGATCTCGGCTTTCATGCGCTCCAGCGTCAGGTGCATCTGGTCGAACATCTGCTGGGGAGTAATTCCGAACTGATTCAACTGAGTTCGGAGCTGTTCGACGGTCATCTGCGCCATGAAGTCTTCCGACAGTTCAAACCGCTTCATAAAAATGCGGTACCGATCCATCATGCCTTCCATCTGTTCGATATAGAGCTTTTTACCCTCGCGGTCAAACTTGCCATAGCTGCTACCGAGCTGCATCAGCGATTGATAGTCTTCAAAGAGCTGACGGGCCTCCTGCTGCACAATTTCTGAATCAAAGAATCCCATAATCTCCCACGTCCACTGCTGCTGCGATACATTGCTGATAGGGCGCTTAGACGCAGACACACTCCGCATCCAGTAGTACTATTCTACGATTCGCCCCTGTGTTGTTAAAGGTGTGGATCTTTCGACCCATGACTGAACTCTTTTTTGCCGAACTCCGGCGCAGTTGGATCCAGCTCATTCGCTATTCCACCGAAGCGATCGCCGGAGTGGTGGCAACCACCGTTATCTTCTACGGTCTCTTCTTCAGCGCCCAATACATCGCTGGCCCCAATTTGCAGTTTGGCGATCGCCTGGACGCCATTATTATTGGCTACCTGCTGTGGACGCTGGCTCTGTTCATCATGGGCGACATTGCCGGAGGTCTTCAGCGGGAAGCCCAGACGGGTACGCTGGAGCAACTGTTTCTCTCCCCCTTCAGTGCACCACGGCTGTTTTTGACACGGGCGATCGCCAGCCTCACCATCCAGCTCGTTCTCCTGGGTAGCATTCTGGCCCTAATTCTGCTGATTACCGGGAGCCGCCTTTCTTTCACCCCTGCCCTGCTGCCGCCCTTCCTGGCGGTTCTCCTGGGCGTTTACGGGCTGGCCTTTGCCATGGGTGCCCTTTCCCTGCTGTTGAAACAGGTGCAGCAATTGCTTGGTATCCTGCAATTTGCGCTCCTCTTTCTGCTGGCGGCTCCCACCGAGAGCTGGACGGGGCCTGCCCGCTGGGTGAGTCTGCTGATTCCAATGGCTCCCGGTGCAGGTGTTCTGCGGAATGTCATGGCGCGTGGCCAATCCCTCCAGGCGGTTCCCCTGGCGCTGGCCTTTGCCAACGGAATTTTCTACCTGGCACTGGGAGTCCTGCTATTTCGAATTGCAGAACAGGAGACGAAGCGACGGGGACGATTGGGCGGATATTAGGGGGAATTCAATGGTGCAATTTGCGCCGCGTGCAGTGCAAATCGCATGGATTACCGCTGGCGGGGGATGATGTTAGTGGCGATCGCCATAATCAAGCGGCTTAAAATTCGGCCATCTTCTAATCGATAGAGGTTGAGTTCTCCCCCCACCTGTCGCATCAATGCCTGACAGATGGCCAGGTGTAGACCGGGCGGTTGATCCAGGGCAGATGGAGCCAGCAGGTCTTCAAGGCGTCCGGTATTCATTTCCTCCAGCAGGCGTGGCTCAATGATGCCGTTGTCAGTAATCGATATTTCCAGCCACTGGGCATCCAGGGGGCGGCACCAGATATCCAGACGTCCTCCAATGGGGGCACGCTGGCAGGCGACGGTCAACACCTCGTAGAGAATGAATTCGACTTTGGCAATATCCCCACCCACGTTGAGATTGGTCTCGTTGTGAATTTGCGACCAGATCTGGCGCTGCTTGACCAGAGAGTCCACGCGCTCCAGGGCGTGTTTCAGCAGGGTAACCAGAGAAATGGCTTCAGTTTCGTTGTGGAGTTGCCACTGCTCCTGCCTGATGACAGGGGCGATCGCTGTCAGCAGATTGCCCAACTGCCGCAGCACCTGCTGATACTTCATCCCCGATTGGGGGTCTTTCTGATCGCTCAGGTCGTTCAGCCGCCGCACGTTGCTGTTGAGAATGCGGTAAATCTCCTCAATTTGGCGATTCTTGTACCAGTTCAGCCGCTCCAGATGTTCTCGCCGCTGGTTGAGCAGATCGCTCAGGAGCAGGTGTCGTCGTGACCAGGCCAGTTGGCTGACCAGGCTGACCAGCGCATTCAAATGTTGCTCCAGCCAGAAGCGATCGAGCCGATCGGCAACCAGTACAACCCCGCTCGGTTGATGTTCGGGTGAAGTGCGCAGGGCGATCGCCAGGATCTGTCCAATATCAGAGCCGTTGAGCCACTGCCGCGTTTCGTTGGCAATGTCGTCAATACTGAGGGGCAACAGACCGTCACTTTGCAGTGCCCACTGGATGAGCTGGTCAGAGTCAACCGAAATCGTAGCCTCCGGGTTCAGCCCAAATCGCGGGGTGGCAATGCTGGCGGCGGCAACCCTGGCGGTAGTCCGTCCTGGCTCCCAGGTAATCAACGCCCCCATGGGCGCACTCAAGACCTGGGCAATCTGCTGAATGGCCGATCGCTCCAGGCTATCCAGCTTCAGGGTTTGCTGCATTGTCGTCAGCCCCCACTGAATCGTCTGGTTGACCCGCTGTTGCTGGTCGGCCTGCCGCTGGAGATACCACTGGTGCAACGCAATGCCGACCTGCTGGGCCACCACCCGCAGAATGTTGCGATCGTCCCGGCTCCAGGTACGAGCAGTTTCGTAGCCCACCAGCACCACCCCCTCCAGGGGACGGCCCACTGCCGTGCTGCACACCATCAGGGATTGGAGTCCCGCCTCCAGGAAAAGTTCTCGCCATGCCATCAGCTTCAGGTCTTCCTCCAGATTTTCGATGCCGACGGCTTCCAGGCTGCGTTCGAGCATCTGGCAGTCCACTGAGTTGAGTGGAGAGAGGGGGGAGGGGAGGGGGCGGCGACTCGATGGATAGGTCTGATAGCAAATATCGAAGACTTCCTGGTCACGGTTGTAGAGCAACACCAGGAAGCGCTCCGCCTGAAGCCGCTGGGCCAGGCGATCGCTGGCTCGTTTCAAAGTCTGTTGCCAGTCTGCATCGCTAAAGATGGCCTGGGCAACTTCGGCGGTCAGCGCCTGATCCTGTCGGACGTGCTGTACGGTTTCCTCCATGCCTTCCAGTGGGGCCGTCAGTGCGATCAGTTGTCCGGCTCCCCGCACGTACTGTTTCTCCTCTTCGGTCCAGATGCGCGGTTCACTGCCCTCTACCGCCAGAAAA
>JBIKWV010000441.1:0-4807 GCA_044356135.1 Elainellaceae cyanobacterium | reverse complement strand
AAAGGTAGGCTTCCCGCCTGCACTCCAGACACAGTCGGGAATGGCACCGGACTCAAATGGATAAAGTCGAGCTTAGAACAGTGCCGCCCGCAATGCGGGCGGCACTGTTCTATTTCAGGCTTGCCTGGAGCTGCTTGTGAGCTTCCTCCAGGGCTTCGGGCAGTTTGCTGCCATCCCTTCCACCCGCCTGGGCCAGATTGGGGCGGCCACCACCGCCACCACCACAGATTTTGGCGATCGCCCCGATAAACTTCCCAGCCTGTAAGCCTTTCTGGTTCACCCCAGGGCTGAAGGCCGCGATCAGCGAAACCTTATCAACTTCAGGGGCGGACCCCAGCACCACCGCTCCCTCGCCCAGCTTTTGCAGCAGGCGTTCGGCAGCAGTTTTCAGGGAATCGGCATCAACGCCGGACATCTCTGCGACCAGAAGCTTGAAACTGCCTGCGGTTTCGACTTGATCGAGAAGCTGGTCAGATTTGGCCAGTGCCAGTTCAGCTTTCGCCTGTTCAAGCTGCTTCTGAGTGGATTTCAGCTCGTTTTGCAGGATGGTAATCCGCTCCGGGAGTTCTTCTGGCTTGGCTTTGAAGCGATCGCCCAACTCGCGCACCACCTGGTCTCGCACCTTCAGGTAGTCCAGCACCGCAGGGCCAGCCACCGCCTCAATCCGGCGAATCCCCGCAGCCACTCCTGTCTCGGCGATGATCTTGAACGCGCCAATCTCTGCTGTGTTACTCACATGGGTGCCGCCACATAGCTCCATCGACACGCCCGGGAAATCGATAACCCTCACCTCATCACCGTATTTCTCTCCGAACATGGCGATCGCCCCTCTGGCCTTTGCTTCACCAATGGGAAGAACCGCAATTTGAGCGGTGTGGGCCTCGGCAATCCAGGTATTCACCTGGTCTTCGACGCGATCAAGTTCCTCCTGGGTCAGCGCACGGGAGAAGTTGATGTCGAAGCGCAGGCGGTCGAACGCCACCAGAGACCCCTGCTGGGAAATATTTTCGTCGATCAGGCTCTTGAGGGCAGCCTGAAGCAGATGGGTGGCCGTATGGTTGGCCTGGGCACGACGACGGCAGGAAAGGTCAATCTGGGCGGTGACGCGATCGCCCACCCGGAGCGATCCCCGCTCCACCTTCCCAAAGTGAACAAAGAACGCACCTTCTTTTTTCACGTCCTCAACCCGGACGACAACAGCATCTCCAGAGAGGTAGCCGCGATCGCCGATTTGACCACCGGACTCCGCATAGAAAGGCGTTTGATCCAGCAACACCTGAACGGTGTCCCCTGCTTCTACTTTCTCAGTGGGCTTTCCTTCAACCAGCAGCAGTTTGACCTCCGCCGGACTGGTAGCCTGTTTGTATCCCAGAAATTCCGTTTCGTGCAGATGCTCCGCCAGTTGGTCGAGCGATCCCTGAACGGTGAGGTCGATCGTTTGATGTGCCTCACGGGAGCGATCACGCTGTTCCTCCAGCGCCACTTCAAACGCTGCCACGTCTACAGTGCGCCCCTGTTCCTCGGCAATCTCCTGGGTCAGCTCCAGCGGGAAGCCGTAGGTGTCGTACAGCGTGAAGGCATCCCGACCTGAGATTTGCCCACCCACGGGAACTCTGACCAGAATCTCAGCCAGCAGTTTCTCACCCCGGTCCAGGGTCTCCAGGAAGCGGGACTCCTCCAGGGCCAGCTCTACTTTGATTGACTGTTCGCGCTGCCGCACGCTGGGATAGGGCGCTTCACTGAGAGCGATCGCCGTCTCCGCGACTTCCGTAATAAAGGGTTTCTCAATCCCCACCAGTCGCCCGTGGCGTACCACCCGCCGAATCAAGCGACGCAGCACATAGCCACGCCCCAGATTTGAGGCCGTGATGCCATCGGTGATCATGTGGACGACGGCCCGGACGTGATCACCGATCACCTTCAGAGATACCTTCTGAGCATCAGTGGCGGTCGCATAGTCGATTCCCGCGATCTTTGCTGCGGTTTCGACAATCGGGAAGATGAGATCCGTTTCGTAGTTATTCGGCACCTTCTGGAGAATCTGGGCCATCCGCTCCAGCCCCAATCCAGTGTCAATGTTCTGGTTTGCCAGGGGCGTCAGGTTGCCCTCGGCATCCCGGTTGTACTGCATGAACACCAGGTTGTAGAACTCAATGAACCGGGTATCGTCCTCCAGGTCAATGTTGTCTTCGCCGCGCTCTGGATGGAAGTCGTAGTAGATCTCTGAGCAGGGACCACAGGGACCGGTCGGACCCGACGCCCAGAAGTTGTCTTTCTCATCCATGCGCTGAATCCGATGGGGAGGCACCCCGATCTGATCGCGCCAGATGGCAAAAGCATCGTCGTCTTCGCGAAACACGCTGACCACCAACCGTTCCGGCGGTAGCTGAAAGACTTTGGTGGAGAGTTCCCAGGCCCAGGCGATCGCTTCCTTCTTAAAGTAGTCTCCGAAGCTGAAGTTCCCCAGCATCTCGAAGAAGGTGTGATGGCGGGCGGTACGACCCACGTTCTCAATGTCGTTGGTGCGAATGCACTTCTGGGAAGTGGTGGCGCGGGGGAATTCGGGCGATCGCTGACCCAGGAAAATGGGCTTGAAAGGCAGCATTCCGGCGATCGTCAGCAGCACCGTGGGATCTTCGGGCACCAGGGAAGCGCTGGGCAAAGGTTGATGCCCCCTGGCGGCATAAAAGTCCAGGAACGTCTGGCGAATTTGAGCACCGCTCATTTTGGGAATGCCGTCAATCGGAAAGGGAGTAGGCATAGGGCTGCTGCAGAATCTTCGGAAGAATTAAGCGTGAAAGTGCGTATACACAGGGGTAAATCAATCGGATATAATCCAGATTTCGGAGCTGTTTTAGGAGCAGAGGTTCATCACCTCACAGCATCTATAGCCATCCTTTGCAGGATTTGAACAGGGTGCAGGGGGGAAACCCTGCGTGTGGGCTTTGCCCACACACTCCCTATTCATAATCTATCTGTAAAGGCTCTAGGTCTCCATAATGCCGCAAGGTTTGACCCAGCTTGAAAAGCCCCTCACTCCTCCAATGTTCACTATTGTAGAACGGCTCTCCTTCTCTCGATTGAGAACCATCAGCCAGGTGATCTCTGCTTCAAAGCGTCCGAAATCTTTTGCTCTGTCTGCGTAGTTAATGTAGCAAAATTACCCGACCAGTTGCACTTTAAGCTTTAAAGTCATCTATCGGTTTGCAAGCCTCTTCAGGGGTGAGCATGTTGTTGCCTGCTGCTTTGTGTGGTTGGCCTTCATTTTTCTATCCCTGTATCACAGCTTCTAAGGTTGCGTTGAGCAGCTTTAGCCTGTGGTTCAAAGCTCAGAAATCCCACACGCGTGATTTCCTGCTCTGCTTCCAACTCAGCAGTCGTGTCGCTCCCACACTATCAACGTCTTTTGCTTCCAACATAGAAGCTAAGTTCTAACTCCCTGTGTTTCATGGGCAAAGCTCGGCTAGCCTTCTTGAGAAACACCTTGCACCGCTGATGTAGGCGATTGACTAGACTCAATGGACGCTTCAATTTTAGTTGTTGGAGGGGCTGGATTTTTAGAACAGTTGCGGGAACCCATCCGTGATCTGGAACGGTTAACACTTGAAGTCGCTGCTGACCCTGGAGAGGCAGTCTCACTGATTCAAGCTCAGCAACCTGATCTATTAATGATCCGAGCCGACCAGCCCGGTAGCCTGGAACTGTGCCGCCAGGTCAAAGCCCAGCACCAGTTAGCCTGGATTTACTGTATTGTTCTCGGCCATCCTCCACAGGTGCCATCAGGGCACTGGGAGGTGGAAGCCCATGTGGAAGCGCTGGAGGCTGGAGCCGATGCGTTTGTCTGGTTACCTCAATTGTCGAGTGGCAATTCAATGGATCAAAAATGGCTGGCCACCCAGACCCGATTACTGTCCTCCCAGATTCGGGTAGGACTGCGGCGAGTGCAAAATTACCGGGAGTTGATGCGAACCAATGACATCCTGTCGGCGATCGCCCTCTCTGACCCCCTCACTGAACTCAACAACCGCCGTGCCCTGGAGTGGGAACTGCCGCGTCAGATCAGCAATGCCCGTAGTCGCAAAATGCCCCTTAGTCTGCTGATGCTCGACGTGGATTACTTTAAGACGATTAATGACAGGTACGGTCACCTGGTGGGCGATCGCGCCCTGCAACTCTTGTCTGCCCGACTGCGGCATAACCTGCGGTTCTATGACACCCCTTTTCGCTACGGTGGGGAGGAATTTGTGATCATCCTCAGTGATACCGACCAGCAAGAAGCCAGAGCGATCGGAACCCGACTGTGCCGCCTGATCGCCGAACAGCCCTTCGTGATTAATGACTCACTGAATCTATCGATTACCATCAGCGCCGGAGCCGCCACACTTCAACTGGAGGATGACAGCAATGGGCTGAATCTGCTGCGTCGTGCAGATACCAACCTGCTGTCTGCAAAAGCTCAGGGGCGAAATCGGGTGGTGTCCCTCGGAGATGTTTCGGCTTAACTCGACTTTTGACTATAGCGGTTCCCGCTGTTATGAGGTACGAGGGGTTTGGGGGTGAAGCCCCCAAGCAGGAGCAATGCCCCTGCACCCCGTACTTCATACAACTGAGAACCACTATAAATCACGCCGATTTTTCCTGAAACGCTGACGGCGTCAGCGTTTCAGGAAAAATCGGCGTTAAAATTAAAAATGCCGCGAAACGCTCTCTAAGAGAGCGTTTCGCGGCATCGCCAAAAAATAGTCAAAACTCCAGCCAGTTAGAGTCTATTGCGTTTCTTGCTCTAGTGAGGTACAGATTTTTGAGA
>JBIKWV010000608.1:0-4009 GCA_044356135.1 Elainellaceae cyanobacterium | reverse complement strand
ATCACCCCTACAAACCCAACTTTTTCGTATCAAATTTGATACGAAAAAAGACCGATTTAATGTGTCCACCGCTGCGGGAGATCCATCTCAAGGTAGACAGATTTAATAGATGGTCTGTACCTGCTGCTGCGGGTGACGGGACTGGCCCAGATCGAAACGGTGGGCAAGTCTGCCTATCTGAAACGCAATCCTGAGCAGTTTGCGGCCTGGGAGCAGCTCAATCCAACGGAGAAGTACTTCACCCTGCTTGAAGCCTGGATTATCAGGGGAAATCCAGAAATTCTGGGTGAAGAGCGCAACCCGTTCAAGGAAGGAGCGAGGGTTTTGCAAACCTGGCCCCGTCTAATGTCAAACAACCAACGTTACCGGAGCTACAGCGAGCAGAACAACCTGAACTACTGGCCGGGTCTACACAACCTGGCGCTGATGCAATTGTTTGGCTGGATCACCGTCATCACTGGCAAACCAGAGGCCGGGAAGGGCTGGCGAATTCGGCAAGTTAACAGGTTGCCGCTGGGTCACGTCATGGTCAAGACGATCCTCAACGCCTACACGGATCAGGATTTTGCCTGGGAATCAGAGAGTGATACACCCCACACCTGGGGCGAGTTACAGCCCTATTTCCAACCGTACTTCCCGGAATGGCAGCAGAACTTGCCTGCCGAGAAGGCACCAGAACATCAAACGGGAACCTATATTTTTAAGGTGTCGCTGGGGAAAATCTGGCGACGGCTGGAAGTTTCCCACGATTTCACCCTGGAAGACCTGGGCAGCCTGATTCGAGCGTCTGTTCGTTTCGACTCTGACCATCTGGATATGTTCACCTACAAAGATCCATTAGGTCAAACCATCAATGTTTGCCATCCCTTCATTGATGATCATGATGGCAAGTTCACTGATGAGGTTGAGGTCGGCGATCTGCCCCTGAAACCGGGAACAACCATGACTTATTTGTTTGATTTTGGCGATCGCTGGAAGTTCACCCTGCTGCTCGAAGAAATCCAGCCCAATTCACGAAAATCCAAACGTGGAAAGATCTTAGAAAAACACGGAAAAGAACCGGAACAGTATCCGGAGTGGGAGGAGGATTAGCGTCTGTACACCCCTGATTCTTCGGATCATGAATATGCCGTTTCTCACTTTAGTGGAGTACAGATTTTTGAGAGAGAGCCGCGCTGAGCGCGGCTCTCTCTCAAAAACCATTACAGGTCAATTTGTCCACGATCCTAAGGTGAACTGAATTTTGGTTCACCGCAAAGACGCAGAGATCGCAAAGGTCTTTCTCTGCGTCCTCTGCACCTTTGCGGTGAACAGATGATTAAATTCCGCGTACTCAAGGCAGACAATCCAGATACATGTCCATATCCCAACTGCTGGTGGTCGCCAGAAACTTCTCCCACTCATCGCGCTTGTACCAGTTGTAGAGCATATACATCTCTCCCGGCATGGCAGACTTGATCACCTCATCGTCGGCCAATCGATCCAGCGCTTCTCCCAGAGACATCGGGAGTTTCTTCACCTGTTTCCCGGCTTCCATCGCTTCGTACAGGTTGCGCTGTTCGGGTGCGCCGGGGTCGAGCTGACGCTTGATGCCGTCGTCGAAGGCTTTCAGCAGGGCGGCAGCCATCAGGTAGGGATTCACCATCGAATCCACGGCGCGGTACTCGAAGCGCCCGGGAGCAGAGACGCGCAGCCCGCAGGTGCGATTCTGATAGCCCCAATCCGCATAGACGGGTGCCCACAGTCCGGTGTCCCACAGGCGGCGATAGGAGTTGACGGTGGAACAGCCGATCGCCGTCAGCGCCCCCAGGTGTTCGATCACGCCGCCAATCCCGTAGAGTCCGATGGTGCCAGGAATGCGGCGATCGCTGGCCTCTGCTGGCGGCATAAAGGTATTCTCACCCCCCGTGCGGTAGGAGAAGTTGTCTTCCAGTCCCGGCAGGCCGTTCATACCGAAAGTTTTCACTGTATTGGAGCCGTCGCGCCACAGGGAAAGGTTATGGTGACAGCCGGAGGCCGATACCCCCATGAAGGGCTTCGACATAAAACAAGCGATGAGATTAAATTCGCGGGCGACCTGGGCGCAGATTTGTCGATAGGTGGTGAGGCGATCGCACGTCCGCAGGGCATCGTCAAACGTAAAATTCAGCTCCAGTTGGCCCGGTGCATCTTCGTGATCGCCCTGGATCATATCCAGACCCATCGCCCGACTGTATTCGATCACCTTGAGAAAGACGGGTCGCAGTTCCTCAAATTGATCAATGTGGTAGCAATTGGGTTTCGTCACACCGCCTGCCGGTTTACCGTCGGGGCCTTTCTTCAACCACATCATTTCCGGTTCGCAGCCGTGCCGCAGGTGCAGCCCGTGCTCCGACTGAAACTCGGCGTGGATTCGTTTCAGGTTGCCCCGGCAGTCGGCGGTCAGGTAGCCACCGGGGTTCTCCTCCTCTTCGCGGTTGCGGAAGCAGGTGCAGTAGACGCGGGCCACACGTTTGTCCCAGGGGAGCTGGCAGAAGGTTTCGGGGTCAGGGATGGCAACCAGTTCGGCGGCTTCCGGGCCATAACCAATGTAGTTGCGATGGCGATCGACAAACAGGTTGGCCATCGAACCGTAGACGAGCTGGATGCCTTTTTCGGCGATCGACTCCCAGTGGTCTGCGGGTACACCTTTCCCCACGATTCGCCCCGTTACCGAGATGAACTGGTAGTAGATGTATTGAATTCCCAATTCGTCAATTTTGGCTCGTACCTGCTTCACCCGCTCAGCACGATCTTCAACTGAAACGTAGGCTTCCAGATCGGTCAGCGTCGCCCTCGTCAGAACTCCGGTCACTGGATCTCCCTCCTGCGATGAATTGTGAGAATTCCGTCCCGGACTGGGAGATGATTGACCCACACCCGGTTTGTGCCATCACTTTCGTACAAAGTGTTATCAGGGTTTTGTGTCTGCCACTACAAACTACTGAATCTCCTTTTCAAATGGGAAAGGTTTCCAGGGAATCCACTCCGCCCAGAGCTGCGCCGCTGTTCCGTCGGCGATTAATTCATTCAGGGCTGCATCTACTGCACTGTGCAAGGCCGGATTCTGTTTGTTCACCCCAATTCCAAAGGGGACTCGCGTCGGCACATTGAACGCCAGCCGCAGGTTTGCATCCTCCTCCGCAGCCACCACCAGCACCAGTTCATCGTCAATCAGCGCATCAATTTCACCCTTCCGCAGCGCCTCCAGCATCTCCGGCAATACCTTATCGCTGCCGGGGTAGGGCACAATCGTCACGCCCCGAAAGGTCGCTGCCAGCGCCAGATTGGTACTATCCGCCAGTCCCCCCACTCGCAGACCCATCAGATCCTCCTCCGATCGCACGGGACTATCGGCCTGCACCAGCACCGCCTCATCAAACAAACCGTAGGGCCGGGTAAAGGTCACCCACTGCTGCCGTTCTGGCGTAATCGCCTGATTGAACCACACTACGTCGAACTGTCCCGTCTGCATCTGAGGATAAAACTGCTCCATCGGTGTGTTGTGCCAAATGGGTTCCAGCCCCAGCTTCTGACAGAGCCGCAGCGCCAGTTCTGGCTCATATCCCGATCGCACACCTTCTACCACGTATGTCATCGGACGAGCGTCAAAATCGCTGGCAACGATGTGCAAAATACCAGCCTCAACTGTCGAGAATTGGGGTGTCATAGATGGGGATTGGAAGGAAGGAAAGAGTTTGGTCTATCGGCTACATGGCTTCCAGGCAGAAGCCGTCAAACGAAGTCACTGGCAGAAATGGCGGACTTATCATAACAAGTTGTTGATTGCAGTAAAGCAGAAATTCTCTGTTTGCTCAAGGGATCGCCCGCTTGCTAAAACGTAACTCCAAATACACCCTGGATTTTCGGGTGACTTATCATAACAAGTTAATCATGATGGGATCGCCATCTCCTCCATCCTCACTGCGACTATGGCATACCAACCCGTTGAGTTGACCGAGGCACAGATCCAGCAGTTTCACGACGATGG
>JBIKWV010000986.1:0-2674 GCA_044356135.1 Elainellaceae cyanobacterium | reverse complement strand
CTAACGGATTGGTGTGAGGAAGATCACCGATTTTTTGAAGCTTACTTGAAGTTTCCTCCGTGACGTCACGGGGCTTTGTAGTGAAATACTCATTTTCAAGAGAAATGCTTCAGCTTTCATGCAAGCTTCACAGAGCAATTTCACGGAATTGCACTCCATCTTCTCGGAACTGGGAACGTTAACTCTGAAGAATGTTTTAGATCTCGTCCCATACCCACCCCTGACCCAAGAGGAGAACCCCACCCGTGATACCCTTGCTGATCTTTGTAGGAATTGTGATCGCCATCGGTCTGTTCCTGGTCATGATGTACAACGGCCTGGTTGCCAATAAAAACCAGGTGGAGAATGCGTTTGCCAGCGTTGACGTAATGCTCAAGAAACGATCTGATCTGATCCCCAACCTGGTGGCAACGGTCAAGCAGTACATGCAGTTTGAGCAGCAGACGTTAGTTGAGGTAACTCGACTGCGATCGCGCGCCGCCAGTGCCACCGGAGACGCTCGCATTGACCTGGAAAATCAAATTTCCCGCGCCATTGGCAACATCATGGTGGCCGTCGAAGCCTACCCCGAACTGAAGGCCAACCAGAATTTCGTGCATTTGCAAGAGTCCCTCAACGAGGTTGAAGAACAAATCTCCGCGGCGCGACGGTTCTACAACAGCGCTGTAAATGATTACAACAACGCTGTTGAAATGTTTCCCACGAACATCATGGCTCAGTCGATGAACTACCGCCTGAAGAAAATGTTTGAGGCAACTGAGCAGGAGCGCCGCAACGTAGACGTGGGTAATTTGTTCGGTGCATAGAGGTGGAAACCAATTGGTGGAGTGATGCCAAGCAATGTCTTCTCAAACGGAACTACTGGAATCGGGTCTGGGGGCACTTCAGCAGGGCCGCTTTGAGGATGCGGTAGCCTTACTGGAGCATGCCTGTGCCATCAGCGGAAACCTCCAATCGGTTGAGGCGGTGCGATCGCAAATCAATCTTGCCCGCGCCTACGAACGCACCCACCAGTTTGACAAAGCCCGCACTATCTGCGAATCGCTCATCGATCACAGCGATCCCAAAGTGAAGAACTGGGCGCAAAAAGCGCTGGCGGCTCTCTCTCAGAACTCCGCTGAAATTGCATCTTCTACAAACTTGCAACCCTCTCCCAAGACTGCAACGGCAGCACCAGAGGAATTAAAACAACTGCTGGCCATTTCCAGTAGTGCCCTGAAGCAGAAGAATTATGCTGAAGCCATTCAGGCGCTAGAAGCTTACTCCGAACAGATTGATCCCCAGTCGGCTGATTATACCCAGGCGCAGGTCTGGCTGGCGAAGGCTTACAAGGGGAACCATCAGACGGAGGAAGCGATCGCCCTCTGTAATCAGCTCAAGCAGTCCTCCGACCCAATGGTGCAAACCTGGGCACAACAGTTTCTGGTGGGATTGGCGGCGGTGGCAACGCTCCAGGCGGTTGCTCCAGAAGTCCTGTCGCAAAAAAATGGCAGTGGGGCGGAGACACAACCCACTCCCCAGCGCCGACTCAAATCCGTTGATCAGCTCAAGAATTTTTATGAGCGCCATCTGCTGAAAGATTTGCAATTACTGGAGCGCGATCGCAAAGCCTCAGTCCAGGGCATTATCATTTCCGCGATTATTCTCTTCGTCCTGCCCTGGCTCATTGGGGGACTCCTTCACCCGATTTTGGGTTTTATTAGCGCTGTGATCGCCATTTTCTTAATGAGGGCGATTTATGGCCATGCCGAACGCACCTATGTCCGCAATTTCAAAGCAATGAACATTGTGGGCAAGATCGTCAGCGGCATTAACCCCGACCTGACCCATTATCCCTTTGGCATCCCCTCCCACACCTTCCGCAGCACCTACCGAGAAAGCACCCTCTTCAAGCACCTGGAGGAACCCGTTTATTTCAAAGAAGATGACGGCGTAACTGGGCGAGTAGGTGACACTCAGCTCACCTTTGGCGAAATCTGGGCAGAGGCAGAGCGCGATCGCGGTACTGCTTCCGACGTGGCCAGTTTGACGATGGGTTCGGATGCGGGTTTCTGGGTTTCCATAATTGGTTTTGCCGTCAGCCTGCTCATGTCGAGCGGGTCGAGCAGTTCTCTCAAAATTGGATCAAGAACTGACCGCGAGCGCTACACCCTGTTCCGTGGGATTTTGCTGGTAGCTGATTTCAACAAATCATTCCAGCACAAGACCGTTGTTCTGCCAGACACAGCCGAACGATTTCTGGGTAAGTTGGGTCAGTCGTTCCAGTCCTGGAACCGCACCCACGGGGAATTAGTAAAACTGGAAGACCCGGAATTTGAGCGAGAATTCGCCGTCTACAGCGAAGACCAGATTGAGGCCCGATATATTCTTTCCACCAACCTGATGCAGCGCCTGGTGCAGTTTCGGAAGAAATCAGGGCGAGAAATCTCAGTTTCGTTCGTCAATCAGTCGATCTATATGGCGATCGCTTATGACCGAGATCTGTTTGAGCCGAATCTGTTTGCCTCCACGATGAACTTTAAGCCCATCCAGAATTATTACGAAAATCTCCAACTGATCATCAGCATCATTGACGAACTGAAGCTGAACCGTCGGGTCTGGGGTAAAAATTAAGGAGATTTCTACGAAGGAAATTACCTGTGTCGTGTGGATGTCTCCCCCGCGCAGCGGGGGA
>JBIKWV010000439.1:0-4824 GCA_044356135.1 Elainellaceae cyanobacterium | reverse complement strand
TGAAGAAGGTATTGTTCCTGGTGGTGGTACGACCCTGGCACACCTGTCTCCTTCCCTGGAAGAGTGGGCCAACGGCAACCTGACCAACGAAGAGCTGACGGGTGCCCTGATTGTGGCTCGCGCCCTGGCGGCTCCCCTAAAGCGGATCGCTGAGAATGCTGGTCAGAACGGTGCGGTGATCGCCGAGCGCGTCAAAGAGAAGGAGTTCAACGTGGGCTACGACGCTGCCAAGGGCGAGTTCGTAGACATGTTCTCCGCCGGTATCGTTGACCCCGCCAAGGTGACCCGTTCCGCACTGCAAAATGCTGCATCGATCGCTGGCATGGTGCTGACCACCGAGTGCATCGTGGTTGACAAGCCCGAGCCCAAGGAATCTGCTCCCGCTGGTGCAGGCGCAGGCATGGGCGGCGACTTCGACTACTAAGTTGATGGCTGAAGCCTGAAGGCAGAGGGGGACTCGCTGAGCGAGTCCCCCTCGCTTTTTTTGGGCGATCGCCTACATCAACTATTCAGTCTATGCGGTAGGGGCAACCAATGAGCCACCTATCCTGCGGAATTGCACCAGAATCAGGTCATATACTGAAAGTAAAGGGTACGCACTCCCCACCCTACAAAAACTTCCGGTCATGCCGTTACTGAGTTGAGTTATGCATACCAGAGACTTGATTATTCAGGCGCTTCAACACACTCCAGACTCTGCTCTGACTGAGGTATTGGATTTCGTCGAATTTATCAATCAGCGTCGCCGTGAGGATGATGAGGATTTGAGGGATGCAATCGCTGCAATTCAAGAGAGCAAGACTGAGGGTACTGTTTCCTGGGAAAAACTCAAAGCTGAGGTCGGTTTGTGACCTATCGCATCGAGCTTACCCGTCGCGCTGAAAAGCAGTTTAAAGACCTTCCCTCTACCGTTCAGCAACGGATAAAGCCGAAAGTTGATGCCCTCTCCGAGAATCCGCTACCCGATGGGGTATCAAAACTGCAAGGGGCCGATGATCTTTACCGTATTCGAGTGGGCGACTATCGCGTGATTTACCAAATTCAGAACAAACAGCTATTAGTGCTTGTTGTCAAGGTTGCTCCACGCCGTGACGCATACCGTTAGTCACCTGGGATATTCTTGGGTGTTATCATACCTGTCTTCTTCCTAAAAATCATGAGCGGAGAGATTGCTTCTCCCAGACAGGTTGCAGAAGCACTCCACTCGGTCTATGTTGCCGATGATAAGTTCCTACAGGACTTTTCGTTGCTTTCCATATCGACGAAGGGACAGCGAAAGAAGATTGCCCGGTATATTTTGTGCAGGCTTGAGGCAGATGCCTCCAATCTCTCAGTAGAGTATTTCAGGTGCCGGACTGCTCCAGGCGTCTGCGCCACTCCTCGTCAATCTTGTCCGATTGCTCCAGTTCCTGCTCCGTTAGCTCGCGCTCGGTTGTGTAGGCCAGGTCAGACTCGCTGACCACCGTTTCGGACGCAAACTGTTGGGCAAAGGCCAGCTTCTTCTGAAGGTCTTGTTCGGCAGCGTTGAGTAGCTCCGCTCGCTCCTGACGCATTTCATTGCGAGTTTCCACCTTGCGGTTGCGCCCTCGCAAAGTGAAATAGCGGACGGCAGGAATGGTGATGAATCCCGTCCCGTAGGTTAACAGCACCCCATAGGCAGCAGCAGCAAAACCAATGAAGCCGTCAGATTGCTGTGCAATCTGCTGAACATTGGGATTCAACAGCAGCGCCCCCAGAACCAGGGCAGCGACGAAGTTAAAAACTCCCAGGCTGGCAGCGGCCACCAGATGCCCCCGTCCGGCCCTACTGAAGCGCCAGATCTGCTCCTTCAGGTAGGCAGCGACCGGGGAGGGATTGCGGCGATCGGCGGTCACCTGCAATTCCGGGAAGTGGTAGACCAACTGGCCTTCGGGAGTCACCTCCGGGCGACCGTTAAAGCGAGTGAGGACGGGTATCATATAGTCCTCAAATTCCTGGGAATAGCCTTTGCCCAGGTCGTCCAGATAAGGCACAACCTGTTCGGCCACAATTGCCCCCCCATTGTTGCGAATCACCGTGGCGATCGCCCGCCATCTGCGTTCCTCCAGATCCGCGTTGGGGTCGCCATCGCCAAACAGGAAGGAGAAAACCGCCTCCAGGAAATTCATCTCCGGTTTGCCGTCCAGATTGCGGCGGCGTTCGGGGTAGCGACTGCCATAGTCGGGCCAGAAGATCCAGTACCAGTCGCCGCCAAACCAGACATTGGGACTAAACACCATACCGCCATCGGAACTACCGCCGCGATCGCCGTCCTCATCACCACGGGAAGCACTGAGGGCGATCAGAATCGCAATAATCGCCAGCACAATGATAAGAATGGAGGCGATCAGCAGAAGCCCAAAGGAAATACGAATCAGATAGAACAGGACACCCCAAATTCGTTGCCACCACTCCTGCAAGCGCATTCGGAAATGCTTGCTGCGCAAAACTGTCCGAAAGTCCTTCGGGAACAGGTAGGCTACCTCACCCGAATCGGACACCTGCAAATGCCCACCCGCCTCTGAGGCCAGTACCAGTAATCCCTGCTCAGCCAGTTTGATGTCCAGACCCGCCTGGGACGCAATATCGCCAGCGGTGACGCGGTAGTTCAGCGTCTCCACCGCCTGCATAATTGTGGGATCGGGAGCCATGCTTGCCTCCTGCAAGACTTCTCTATCTTCCACTCTAGGGAGTTTTACAGGAAATGGGTGTAGTCGCCCGAGAATCAATATTTTTTGCCCACAGAGGAAACCAGTACAGTGGCAGCAGCAGCACCACCAACATGCCCGCCATCAGCCACAACTCCCGCAGACGGGGAGACTCAGAACGGTGACAGCGAATCGTGTAGGTGGCAGGAGAGATGGGGGAATGAGATTCAGATTGGGCTGAAGGGGCGATGTCCCCTCCGGAGAAATGCGAAGCAAACGCTCCAGACGCAGAAGTTGTTTCGGACATGACAGCAACCATTGAACTGGAACTGTGGTCTGACGGCTCCGACGTTTCGAGCGGTGCCCACGTTGCAGAACCATCGGGAAAGACAACCACGTTTTCCAGAAATGGGCGGGATGGTTCCATCGGTTGAACGCCCGGAGAGGCTAACTGGGAAGGGGTGCTGGTGTGAGGCGTGTGAGTCATGAGTCCGACACCTTGTATCAAAAATGTCCTTGCTTCTGGCCAGTATCCCGGTTTTGTTAGAGAAACCTGGTGACGCACTGAAGAGAATTCCGTGATCTTTCGGTGGACATTCGGCTACTGCCATCACTGATTCAGGTGATGGAGAATTGCGAAAACAGTGATGGTGATCACCTGGTGCGATCGCCCCAAACACAACAGCAACCGTAGGGTCGAACGTTTGTTCGCCCCATGCAATCGCCCCATGCAATCGCCTCATCCAATCGCCCCATCCAATCGCCCCATCCAATCGCCCCGTCCAATCGCCCCGGTTCGATCGTCGATTGACGATGGGATTGGGGTCAACAGCCGTTGACCCCTACAGGGTGGCGATGCATTGTGGCGATCGCCCACCCACCATTTATGTAATGTTGTTTCCCCGACAGGCCGAAGGAAACCGGGGCAGCGGACTCCCCTCGATCTGACCCTCGATCGCCAGTCGGTAAGTCGTTGTGGAATGGCTCAGCCCCACACTGCCCTCCGCATAGTCCACAAATGCCCAGGGTTGTCCAGCGTGGCTGTATTTCTGGTCGAGGGCATCTGCGGGCGGCACCATCGACACCATGTCTGACAGGTTGAAGATCCGGTAGCTGTTGGGGGCGGTTGTCCGCACAAACTCAGCAAAGGTGCGATCGCCCACCCGGGGCGCACCGTAGGTGTAGAGCCGGAGCTGGTCTTTGAAATTGGGATAATTGTTGGCCAGGTCGGCGGTGGCCAGCGTCGCCAGTGCGCCCCCCAGACTGTGCCCCGCCACGAAACAGGGTAGACCAGGATTTAACCGATTCACCGCCCGTCGCACCTGCCCCTTCAGGTCATCGTACAGGCGCAAGAATCCCGTGTGTACCTGTCCCCGCACTTGCCGCGACTGCACGAAAGCACTCTGGTTGGCCTGAAAGTTCGCCAACCATTCTTTGGGATTCGCAGTTCCGCGAAACAGAATAATGTTGTTCGTTGGAGAAGCCAGCACAAAGCCAAAATTTACCAGCGTGGGAGCTACTACTCGGCGGGACACTCCCCTGGCAACCCGCCCCAAACCGGGAAACAGGGTGGTCGTTGCATCCAAAGAAACTCGGAAGGTGGCAATCTGCGTGTAAGGATTTAGCGCAGATGTATAACTGGCCAGCGCTTGAATTGAACCGTCATATCGAGGGTCATTTTGTCCCCGCTCAAACTGCTCCATCCCCAACTGGCTGCACTGAATCAGCAGCCGAGATATCGCACGGTCGTAGGGAATGGTGGGTGTCGAGGACAGATCAAAGGACGGACGGGGTGAGCGATCGCCAGTAATTCGCTCTCCTTCTCCAATGATGGCGTCCAGTGTTGCATTGTCCCTCTCAGTTGCGACAGCGGGGTTTGTTGCAGCAGGCTGGGCGTGAGCCGTTTGAGCAATGGCGCTGCCTGAGAGGCCAGCCGTCAATCCGGTAAACAGAAATCTGCGGCGATCGAATTTAGCCATAATTCAGAGAGAAGAAGACACCCTAACCATATCGGCCCAGTTGCCCCCAATCAATCCCATTTGCTGCAATATGAAACATGCCGATGCGCAAACGCTGGAACAGCTTCTAGACCTGCTGAATGCCATCCGACAGCGAATTCCACCGCTCAAAGAAAAGGGCACTGGCATCTTTTATCTCA
>JBIKWV010000438.1:0-4826 GCA_044356135.1 Elainellaceae cyanobacterium | reverse complement strand
CCGCGCAGCGGGCATCTCAACAAAACTAAACTGCCTCTAAAACCGACGGAGTCGGTATCACAGGGTGGATGCCTGAAGTGCCCAAAGAATAATTGCTGAACATCCGATGAAGACCCCTGCCATCATTTCCTTATTCATGGGACTCACGCTGCTTTCGGGCTGCGATCGCGCCCCACAAGTGACCATCGTTAACCAATCCAGCGCTGAGCTAACTAACGTGGTGGTTTCGGGGACAGGGTTTTCTGAGGCGATCGGGCCGATTCCCGCCGGAGCTGAGCGTCAGATTTCTGTCCGTCCGCAGGGTGAGTCTGGTCTGAAGCTGGACTTTGTGGCAAATAACAGGCAATTTTCGTCAGCTCCGCAGGGCTATTTTGAGAACAACCCCAGCTATAAGGTGACTGCGACGGTTGCGCCGGATTTTACGGTTAAGGTGGATAGTCGGTTGTAGTGATGGGGTTACCGAGGAAATTGTTGGATGGAACGACTAGAGGTGATGGAGTTGCTGAGGGCAGGTGCAATCAGCGCGGGGCGGGCGGCAAAGCGTTTGGGGTGCGATCGGTGGGAACTGTCTGAATTGATGAACCAATACGGGATTTCGCCTTTTCCTGAGCAAACGCTGGAGGAACTTCAGCAGGAAGTCGCGCAGGCAAAACAGCTGTTGGAAGGGCGAGGATTGGGCGAGGATTAGGCGATCGCACCTGAAAGTCGTCCCTCTAGCCGACGATCATCCGCGAATGAATTGCGGACTACTGGATGAAGTCCATTGAAATGGACTGCAAGCCACACCCAGTCCTCTTCAGAGGACTTTCCCGACTAGCCCACCATTCATGCGCGGGCGGAGTAATGGCGAAGTGGCGATCGCACCTGAAAGTCGTCCCTCTTGCAAAGGATCGTCCGCAAATGAATTGCAGGTGATCGTTGGCAAGAGGGACAAATTGAGTGCCCACGCATTCTATTTAATTGCTGGAGTAATTAGGTATAGTGCTCGATCAGGTTCATTCGTCCTGCTGCCGCTTAGATAAATCGCCGAGATTGTGTCTCTCAATCAACTCCTGATTCTCTGGCTTGTTCAACCAGTCCTGCAACGCCTCCGTCAGCACATCGCTCAAGCTCCAATCGCGATCGCCGTTTTTAATCGCCGCAACCGCTCGAATGAGCTTGTTCAACTCGCTGGGAACGTACCCCCAAAATTTTATCGTCGCCGACTTCCCCGGAGAGCTGCCAAGAGCCATTGCCCGCACCTACAATAAAATCGACGCCGAGGACAGCGTGCGTTTTCTCAAGCGCAAAACGGCCAACGGCTCATTCTTCATCGTGTTTGACCCGGAGCCACAGAAGATCGCCAACGGGGCATAAAATTCCAGCTAAGGATTGTGGATTTAATCCCTTGTGGGGTGGGTGTCTCACCCGCCCGGACGGGCAAGATGCCCATCCCACAGAAATTACAAGTTATTCAATTGCCATTTCTAAGCGAATCAACCCCAACCTATATGTCACCATCCCTGCAAACCACCGCTCAAACCCTGGCCCCCGGCACCCTCCGTCGCATCCACCACTACGCGCTGAATGTGCATGACCTGCAAGCCTCCCGGCACTTCTACGGTACAGTGCTGGGGCTGTACGAGCTAACTGGAGACGAGGTGCCTTCGACACTGAAACAACTGGTGGCAGAAGGTAAAGTCTGCAACTTTGTGATGCCGGACGGTACGGTGCTGGATCTGTTCTACGAGCCGGAACTGGCTCCCCCCGACGCCGACCCGACCAAACAGTTCACCCGCGCCAACCACCTCGCCTTCGATATTGCGCCCGAACTATTCGACCAGGCGGTTGCCGTACTCCATGCCAACCAGATCCCGATTGACCACGGGCCTGTGACCCGACCGACCGGACGGGGAATCTACTGCTACGACCCGGACGGGTTTCTGATTGAGATTCGCTGTGACCCGCTATAGCAGCTTCTTCAACCTGCGGATCTGGGCGGCGCGGCTGGCCACTGTGGCGGTGCCGTTCTCGATCGCCACATACACTCGGCCTGAGAGAAACTTGCTGGTGCCCGATCGCTCGTAGGTGCGAACGCCGTCCTCCTCCGACTTCTTCTCATAGCCCAGTTGGGTCAGCGTCCCCTCCAGCTTTTTGAGGAACTTCTTCTCGCTTTCTACGGGAAGTTCCAGCTTGATCGTGCGATTGAAGTAAGCCCCTAGAGTGCCGCCCAGTAAGCCACCCAGCAGACCCATTTGCTGCGGTGCCCCAGTGGAGAGACTCTGATCCATGCCCAGAATCGTGATCAGTGCAAACACCAGAGCGGTGCTGGAGAAATAGTAGAGGAAGGTAGGAAATAGACCGGGACCAAACTGCATGAGCTTCTATCAACCGTTGAGACAAGGGAGAACTGTACGCTGCCGCAAGAGCAGGTAACTTTTGGAGAATGCGATGGACCGCAACTTCCACCTTAAATCAAAAGGGAAGCGCATAATGGAGTTGGAACCAGTCTAGAGGATTTTTGAGGCTGCGTCGTTTGCCTCCTGTTGCTCTGTCCTTGTTTGCTGAGAGTGGGTGTATGGCTGCTGTTGAGGGGCTGCTTGGCGATCGCTATCAAATCCTGAAATCGCTTGGTAAAAAAGCAGGGCGGCAGACTTTTCTGGCAAAAGATTTTCAGAGCGACCAGCGGGTGGTGGTGAAACTGCTGCGATTTGGCGGTGACTTTGAGTGGGACGACCTGAAGCTGTTTGAGCGAGAGGCCGAGACACTGCAAGCCCTCTCCCATCCAGCCATTCCTCGATACCTCGATTACTTTGAGCTGGATACCCCCGACATCAAGGGCTTTGCGCTAGTGCAGAGCTACATTCAGGCGCGATCGCTGGAGGAGCAGGTCAGTGCAGGCCGCACTTTTAGCGAGGCGGACTTGAAGGAACTGGCGATCGCCCTGCTGGAAATTCTCACCTACCTGCACGAACGACAGCCGCCAGTGATCCACCGTGACATCAAGCCCAGCAATATTTTGTTGGGCGACCCTCCACAGGGCTTGCAAAGCACTCGTTTGGGGAACAGCGTCGGACAGGTGTATCTGGTGGATTTTGGCTCAGTTCAGAATCTTGCGGCTCACGCAGGCGGTACAATTACGGTGGTGGGCACCTACGGCTATATGCCGCCGGAACAGTTTGGGGGACGGGCAATGACTGCCTCTGACCTGTATAGTCTGGGGGCAACACTGATTTACCTGGCAACGGGACAGCATCCAGCAGATTTGCCCCAGGATGATTTGAGAATCCAGTTTGAGCAGGAGACGAACCTGAGTCCCTCCTTTACTCGATGGCTGAAGCGAATGACGGAACCCAGCCTTAGCCGCAGATTCAGGACGGTACGGGAGGCGATAGAAGGACTGGATCAGTCGTTGCAGGTGCGATCGCTCACCATCGCTGAAAAACCTGCGGGCAGCCGGATTCAACTGAAGAAGGATACCGATAGCTTTGAGCTGGTCTTGCCGTCGGCAGGGTTAGACGGCAGTACGCTGTTTCTGATTCCGTTTGCGATCGCCTGGAATTCCTTTGTCCTGTTCTGGACTGCAATGGCAGGTCAGGCATCGATTTTCTTTGCGCTGTTCTCTCTACCTTTCTGGACGGCGGGCATCAGCATGATTGTCAAAATCCTGGATGCCCTATTTGAGAAAACGTATTTATCAATTCACTCAGACTTTCTCCAATTCAGCCGCAGAACGTTGGGAATCCGCTATAAGAAACACCTGCAAGTGCCCGTCAAACAGGTCTCCAGACTGGTGTACATCCGCCCCAGTTATGTTGACTATGGCAAATATTCAACCATGGGGCAAGTCACGATGGTCAAACCCCGTCTTACGCTCTGGTGCGGCACCCGCAGGGTAGACATTGGAGGTCATTTGTCTGAGCCGGAGGTGGAGTGGCTGGCGCAGGAACTGAGTGAGTGGCTGGGGGTTGAGCTATCTGCAGAACAGAATCTTCCACAGCTTGGGTATCCATTTAAGGCGGGAAAGAACGACCCTGCTGAGAGCAGGTAGGATGGGCAAAGCGAAGCGTGCCCATCATCCATCGGCTTGTGATGGGCACGGACTGCCGTCCTTTGCCCATCCTACGATTCTGCTTTGGGTCAATTCATTCCCGGAAATTTTCTAAGGCGAAGTTCCCTTCAAATGCCGCTCCAGGAAGGCGATCGTTTTCCCCCAGGCATCCTCAGCGGCTCTGGCGTTGTAGCGGGTGCCGGAGGGGTTGGCGAAGGCGTGATCGGCACCTTCATAGATGTGAACTTCAATGGATTTATTCGCTGACTTGAGGGCCGACTCAAAGGCGCGGACGGTTTCTACAGACGGCCGCTGGTCAAGTGCTCCAAAAATTCCCAGAATTGGCATTTGCAGGGAGCGCAGTTGATTGGCATCGGTGATCAGCTGACTGCCGTAGTAGATCACTGTCGCATCAATCTGATTAGGTAACAGCAGAGCCGCATTCAGTGACCAGGAGCCACCGAAGCACCAGCCGATCGTGCCGATTTTGGGCGATCGCCCCGTGGTTTCCAGATAGCGGTAAGCCTGCCGTAGATTCTCCTGCGCTTTTTGAGGATTCTGGGCCACCGCCTGCACCAGTGCCCGCGCCTGTTCCGGTGTTTGGGCCACCTGTCCCCCGTGCAGATCGACCGCCAGCGCCGTGTAGCCCTCCCCGGCCAGGCGATCGGTCATCTGACGAATATTGTCGTTCAGTCCCCACCACTCGTGGATCACGATCAGTCCAGGTAAATTGGCAGGGGCATTGGCCGGACGCGACAGGTAGCCGCTGATCGGCTGTCCGTCTACGGTGGCGTAG
>JBIKWV010000437.1:0-4829 GCA_044356135.1 Elainellaceae cyanobacterium | reverse complement strand
CTGAAATCTGAAAACCCAAATTCTGGAGGGCGCGACGCTGTCGCGTCGCGCCCTCCAGAATTTGGGTTACAGATAGGCTCTAAGTATCGAGGCTGCTGCCAGTAATCACGGCTCCCTGCAGTTGCAGATCGCGCAGGGTGGCGCTGTGGAAGAGTGCCTTATGAAGAATGGCCCAGCGAAAATCGACTTCAAGGAGGTTTGCCTCAGTAAAATCAGCTTCCGCCAGGTATGCACCTGTGAGGTGAGTGCGCACCAGGTTAGCCTTTGTCAGGTTAGCGCTGTAGAGAAATGCTCTGACCAGTTCAGCTTCGTAGAGATTGGCCTTGCTGAGGTTGGCATGGTTCAGGGTAGCGCAATGCAGGTCGGCACGGCTGAGGCTGGTGCGTTCCAGTTGGGCGTAGCTGAGGTCAGCTCCCCGCAGAGAAGCAGCGCTAAAATCAGTACCGATCAGGTTGGCATGGCTGAGGTCGGCCCCCCGCAGGTTGGCCCCTTGCAGGTTAGCTCCAATCAGGTTGGCGTGCTGAAGATTAACCCCGCGCAGATTGGCTCCACTGAGATCTACCAGGGGCAGGTCAATGTCGGACAAATCGGCGTGACTGAGGTCGGGTTGAAAGGGATGGGGTTCCATTCGCACGAACGATCGCCCCAATCGCCACGCCTGCCATCGCTCTGCTCCCTGCCGCAGTGCTGTCAGATCTTCCGCCCTCGCCATCGCTATTCCACCCGGTCAGAAAAGGACGATCGCCCCTGAACGCTTTCCATTGATGCGATCACCGCTTTAGATGCGGCAATAATATCGCGCTCTTCGCCGCCCAGGTAGAGGCGTCCAAAACTGCCGACAGCAGAGACCTGCAAAATATTGATCAGCGCTGCTTTTTCCGCTTCGTTGGCGGCGAGAGCGGCGTAGGCGGCGGGTTCGACTTCTAGAATATAGAGGGTCTGGCCGGAGAGGAGCATCTGGCCGCGACGGTTGCGGTTAATCATCTGGGTCTGGTGGGCGTCGATGTTGCGGATAATCTGGCTGGAGACGATGCGGGGTTTGAGGCAGTCGTCTGAGCGAACTCCAAGAAATTCCAGCATGGCGCGTCCGGCAGCCTGGGTTTCGCCCTGGTTGCTGGAGTGGACTTCGAGTAGACCGTAGAGGCGTTCAATGAAGAGGACACCCGGACGGACAACGGCAGACTTGAGGGCAATGTCCATCAGGCGGTTAATCTCGATGCCGGGGGAGATTTCAATCCAGAGGGAAGCATCGCCGGGTAAGGGCAAAAATCCCAGGGCCACGGTGCCAAGATAAGCGGCGTGTTGCGCCTGGAGGCGGTCGATGTAGACGTAGCTGCGGAGATCAATGCCCAAAGTAGAAGCCGAGGTTAGGAACACACCGATCAGTATAAAGCTTTATCAATGGCAGTAGCGGGGGATTTGTTATGCCTTTGGTTGGTGTTTTTTGAGTTGGGATTGGTTGCTGCGAACCAGTTCTTGGGGGGCGGCTTGCCCCCCAAACCCCCCGCTTGGGGGATGAAGCGTCCCCCACCCCCCCTACTATCAGATTGCTCGTGGGTTGCCAGCAGCCCACAGCGCGTTACCCACGATCGCAACAGGGCTGAGCCATGAGCAACTGCAAGTAAAGTTAAGAGGCATCGTCGTGAGTGACGCGATACTTGGTGCTGCTGCTCTTCTGACGAAACATCACAAAGGAAAAAGCTTCAGCGGCAGAAATGCAGTTCCCTGAGCGGAGTCGAAGGGAACGGTTACACCACCTCAAAATGCTTCAGCCCCAGGTGCGGCTCCCCAAGAATTGGGGTCAGGGGATGGCTCTACAAGAATTTCTCCAGGCCGTAGACCAGATTCTTCAGGTGGATGATTTTGCGGATGGACAACAGGACACCGGGCATGTAGCAGGAGCGATCGCTCGTATCATGTCGGAGCGTATAGATCTGGCCTGCTGCGCCAAAAATCACCTCCTGGTGGGCGATCAGTCCCGGTAGCCGGATGCTGTGGATGCGGATGCCTTCGCCTGCTTCTGCGCCTCTGGCTCCGGTGAGGGTTTCTTTTTCAGTGACGAGGGGAGTGTTGAAGGGTTTGCCGAATTCGGCCAGCATCTGGGCGGTCTGGATGGCGGTACCGCTGGGAGCGTCAGCTTTCTGGTTGTGGTGCAGTTCGATGATCTCGACGTGATCAAAGTACTGGGACGCCTGAATCGCCGCCTGCTGGAGCAGCACCATGCCAATAGAGAAATTGGGGATGATGGCGACGCCGAGGCTGGATTTGTCAGCAAATTCGGCCAATTCATCGATCTGCTTAGGGCTAAGGCCCGTGGTGCCGACAACCGGGCGGACTCCGTAGGCGATCGCCGATCGCACATTGTCGTATACGGAGTCGGGATGGGTAAAGTCCACCATGACCGGGAGTTGCTTCTCCTGGGCGGCCATGCAGAGGGTCGCCTGCAGGTCGTTGAGAATGGGCACCTCCAGCGATTCGATGCCGATGACTTCTCCGATGTCTTTGCCCTGGACTTCAGGGGTGCGGTCGAGTGCCCCTAGCAGGGTCATGTCGGGGGCAGCGGCGATCGCCTTCACAACCTCGCGCCCCATTTTGCCAACTGCACCATTGACCACGACTGGAATTGGAGCCTGGGTCATTCTCTACTCCTTGATCCACTGCTGGGGATAGGTATCGGTGATCCACTGGTAGCCATTGTTGACCAGCCAGCAGGTCATGTCGCCCTGATTGAGACTGGCGAAGACGGGAGTGCTGCTGCTGGAGGGGACGGCTTTAAACCGGGCTGTGGAATCGTCGGGGTTGAAAATGACCGTGACCACCTGGGGGGTGAGAAGCTTTCCGTTGTCAGACATGAGCCGCACCAGTTCACTTGCAAAAGGGTTATTCCCCTGATCAAAGCGGCTTGTGGGACTTCAGTCAACCCACTGCCGAGCAGTAGATCTGGTGTCGGAGCTGCTGTTTGACCGATTCATCCAGCAGATGGCGAACTCTGGGGGAGGCCACTCCGTTGCACAGGAGTCCCTGCTGCTGCTGGAAGCGCTGTACGGCTCTGAGCGTCAGGGGACCGAAAAACTCGCTGACGGGAAGTTGAGCGTTCAGAACGAGGTTGAGACTGTGTTGCAGGTTGCGGATCAACTGGCGGACTTTTTCTTGAGTCAGGCGATCGGGAAACCCAGAGATGGGTAGTCCGTAGCTGGCCTGAAATTCTCGAATTGCGGCTTGAGTGCGCAGGTCTAGAACATTGCTGCGGTTGCCATCGATCTCGTCGGGTTCGAGACGATACCCCAGTCCGTGAAGAGCAGTTTTGAATTGCCGGAGTGTGTAGGGCGTATCCATAGCGGTGCAGGCGAGGTGCCATGAGTGCCAATAGTTTCAACTCTACGACCGGGAGGGGCGATCGCACTTCCTCCAGCCGGATCGCTCGTTATCACCCAACGGAGTGACCGAAACAGCTCGAACTTCACAATCTTTTCGGGCGAGTTTTACCAAATGAACGCCAAACCTTAACCAGGTCATAACTTGTCAATTAACTCGCTTAACCGGACAGGCTGTATGTGTATAGTCAGTGACTACTTTGGAACTGTTTTGATTCAGTATTTCCTTGATTGAGGACGCTCACAATGATGCTTTCGATCGGTACACTTCGACGGTTTGCAGTCTCTTCGGCAGTGGCAACAACGATTGCCATGAGCCCTCTGTTCTCTGGGATCGCAGAAGCCCAGACCCTCAGTGGCGCAGGCGCAACCTTCCCAGCTCCCCTGTATGAGCGTTACTTTTCTCAGTTTCGTCGAGAAACCAGAATTCAGGTGAACTACCAGGCCATCGGTAGTGGTGGTGGTATCCGTCAGGTGATCGCTGGAACTGTTGACTTCGGAGCCAGCGACGCCGCCATGACCGATGCTCAAATCAACCAGGTGCGTCGCGGGGTCATCATGGTTCCCACGGCGGGTGGTGCAGTTTCAGTGGTCTACAATCTGCCCGGTGTTGGTAGCCTCCGGCTGTCTCGCAGCGTTCTGCCCGATATCTTTTCAGGTCGGATTCGCAACTGGAACGACCAGCGGATTCGCAATGACAACCCCGGGGTGAACCTGCCAAACCTGCCCATTCGTGTGGTAGTTCGCGCAGATAGTAGCGGTACAACCTTCATTTTTACCAACCACCTGAGCGCCATCAACCCCTACTTCCGGGGCCGGATTGGAGCCAGCACTTCTCCTCGCTGGACAGTAGGTCAGATTCAGGGGCGTGGTAACCCGGGTGTTGCGGCGCAGGTGGGTCGTACACCTGGCGCAATCGGATATGTTGAGGACTCCTTCGCCAGAAGCAACAACCTGAAAACGGCTCAGGTGCAAAACAGAGCAGGGCAGTATATGGATGCTTCGGTACAGAGCGCGGAAGATGCACTGGAAACGGTCACCTTCCCCGAGAACTTCCGGGTGTTTGTTAGCGATCCCGCACGCGGCTACCCCATCGTGGGCATGACCTGGCTTCTGGTGTATCGCCGCTACGACAACCAGCAGGATGCTGATGCGGTGAAGCGTCTGGTTCGCTGGATTCTGACCACAGGTCAGGGAATCAACAACTCGCTGCAATATGTCCGAGTGCCTTCGTCTGTAGCGCAGCGGGCGATCCGTGCGGTGGAAACAGGCGTGACGGTTGGTCGATAAGCAGGTTGATCAATTAAACCCTGCACCCCGTGTAGCGGATGGTGTAGGGTTTAATTACAGCGCTTTGTGCTGAGATAGAGCCAAAGTTTTTTTGAGAGCCGCGCTGAGCGCGGCTCTCAAAAAAACTTTGTACCTCACGCACTTGCAAAGTGCCATATCCTTCCT
>JBIKWV010000436.1:0-4835 GCA_044356135.1 Elainellaceae cyanobacterium | reverse complement strand
ATGCCGCCAGACTGCGTGGGAGTGGATCACCTGAGACGCAATCATAAATCCAGCGAGATGCATTTGTTTGGTCACAGCGACCCCCCTTGATGCGTTGATATATCCGTCATCAGAACATCGAACCTCACCTCAATGGTTCCTGAATGAATATCCCCTGAGTGAAGGGTTATCAGGGACATCGCATAATCCTATATATCTACCAATTTACCGGAGTATGCAATTACTAAGAGTCTCATAAATTCTGAGGAAAAGCAAGAAACACTTGTTTAATATTAATAAATTCCTCTAGATACAGCGCTTTGCGCTGAGATAGAACCAAAGTTTTTGTTGAGAGCCACAAAGAGCGCGGCTCTCAACAAAAACTTTGTACTTAACGTGTCTGAAAAGCGCCTTAGAGAGTGCTTTGAAGAGAGTTGGAAGTTGTTGACATTCTGAAAGCAAATTGGGCGTCTGCTGGCGCTCTAGAGATTTTCAAGAATCAGAAAAAATGTAGCTCGATATACCCGAATCCAAGAATTACTTATGATATCGTCTGAAGTATTAGCCTTCTTCAGGGATTTTATTCTGTAGTAAATTCCAAAAAGATTGGGCTTAAAATGAGCCACAAAGTATTCCCTGAGTTTCTCTTTCAGCAGTCGATATAGCCACTTCTTTTCCTGTTGATCATTATTTTTTAGTGGTTTATGGCAGTGCCAATGCAGTCATACCAATATAGTGATTGTAACTCGGCACGGGAATTGGATGGATCTTTTGTAGGATGCGTTAGCGACAGCGTGATGCACTCTAAGGCTTTTCCATGAATGTTCGGCAGTATTTTATCAGAGAAGACAGGATAGTTTATGTTCTTCTGAACTCAGTTGGTTACTATTTTACCTGAGATTGAAGCTCTGACGTCACTTCTCTGTTCAAAACCTCACCAGATTCTGGTAGTTACGAATGTGTTAATTTTAATCTCTACTGTTTGCTAAATCATTTCTCGATTGTTATTTTTAGCGAAAGGGTATCGCACGATGAATGTTAAACATAACGTTACTCACTCAATTCACGGCACTCGTCGGTATTTTTTGATGGCGGGGGGGTCGGCGATCGCCTCCATCCTTTTCTCAAGCTGCTCATCCAACCAGAGTTCTAATGCTCAGGCTCCGTCAGCCTCCAGCCCTGCTGCCAGTCCCGCTACGCCCCCTTCATCCCAAACATCAGCGATTAAAGTGGGAGTCTGGTCAGTGATTGCCGACGACATTCTCAAATTTCTCCAGAAAGATCTGGCTCCCAGTCAGGGATTAGACATTCAGATTGTGAATTTCACCGACTGGGTGACCGTTAACAATGCGCTTAAAAGTGATATTGATGTCAACTACTTTCAGCATCGATTATTCATGGCAGATGCAGCCAAGCGACAAAACCTGGACTTGGTGTTTCTCAATCCCAGCTGGATTACCCCCCACGGACTGTATTCTAAACGGCTAAAAATTCAGTCTGTTGATCAAATTCCTTCTGGTGCTGTCATTGGCATTTCCAGCGATATCAGCAACCAGGACCGCGCCCTAAAAATCCTGAAGGGTAACGGACTGATCAAGGTTAAAGATGTAGGCACTGCTCTACTCAGCGTCAAGAAGGATGTGACGGATAATCCTAAAAATTTGCAGTTCAAGGAGATTGAAGGACCCGCACTGGTCAGGGCGCTGGATGATCTGGACCTGGCAATCATGTCGTCTGCCGTGTTAATTCAGGCAAAAATCGACCTGCCCTACATTGTACGCGAACCCATTAATGATGACTATGCGGTTGGACTGGTGACTTTGAAAGGGAACGAAACTGATCCACGCATCCAGAAGCTGGGACAACTGGTAACCGATCCTCAGGTCAAAGATTTCATCAACACGACTTACAAGGGAGCGGTTGTTCCCGCGTTTTAAGCAGCTATGAAACAGATGCATCTAGTCGGCTTTATGCACTCCTCCCATGCCGTGCTTAGCCACGCCATCTGGCGACATCCACAGACACAGTTGGGTTTTTTGAATGCTGAGTTTTATCAGGCGATCGCCCAGACGCTGGAGCGCGGTAAGTTTGACATGGTGTTTTTTGCCGATGCCCTGTCCTTCCCCGATCGTTACGGTAACAGCTATGAATTGGGGCTAAAGTATGGTGCTCAAGGCGTGGTGCGCCTCGATCCAATCCTGACTGCTACAGCAATGGCGGTGGCAACCCGGTCGATTGGGGTGGGCATTACCCGCTCCACCACCTACTACCAGCCCTATGATGTGGCGCGAACGTTTGCCACGCTGGATCACTTGTCCAAAGGGAGAGTTGCGTGGAACATTGTCACGTCAAGTCGCAATTCTGAGGCGCAAAATTTTGGCTTTGAGCAGCATCTGGAGCATGACCGACGCTACGAGCGGGCAGCAGAGTTTGTCGAGGTGGTGACAAAACTCTGGGACAGTTGGCAGGACGATGCGCTGATTCTGGATCAGGAAGCTGGCATCTTTGCTGATCCCCAGAAGGTGAGCTATGTTCACCACTCTGGAGATTGGTTTAAGGTGCGGGGTCCACTGACGGTGCCGCGATCGCCCCAGGGAAGACCCGTGTTAATCCAGGCGGGCGGCTCCGAGCGCGGAAAAGACTTTGCTGCCCAATGGGGCGAAGTGATTTTTGAAATTAAACATACGCCTGCCCAAATGAAAGCGTTTTATCAGGATGTCAAGTCGCGTCTTGATAAATTTGCAAGACACAGGGATGACTGCAAAATTCTGCCCGCGATCACGCCCTTTATTGGGGAGACGGAGGCGATCGCTCACGAGAAACAGGCATTGCACAATGAATTGATCCATCCCGAGGTGGGAATTTTCACCCTATCGAGCCACATGGATTATGACTTCTCTCAACATGACCTGGATGAACCAATTGCAGACATCAAAGTGAACGGCACTCAGGGAATTTTTCAGGCTGCAAGAGAACTCAGCCAATCGGAAGGTTTGACGCTGCGAGACATCGGCAAACTTTACGGTCAGGGAGTTTTAACACCCCATGTTGTGGGAACTCCCAGTCAAATTGCCGATTATTTAGAAGCCCTATTTAAAGATGAAACCTGTGATGGTTTTGTAATTTCTCCAGCGTATCTTCCGGGCACGTTTACGGAGTTTGTTGATCAGGTTGTGCCTGAACTACAGCGTCGAGGTCTATTTCGCACAGAGTATCAGGGCACAACGTTAAGAGATCATCTGACACAGTCTGTTGAACGAACCCAATCGTTAATTACAGTTTGATTTCCCATTCGCTATTGCATCAGGAGACAACCAATGGTCGCAATTTTAAGCAAACCCATCTGGACTGAAGAATATGAGATTGAAATTCTCGATCGCCTTGCAGCCCAGCACGCCTCCTACTTGCTGAACTCAGAAAAGTGAGACACTCGTTCTCCCGAAACTCAGGAAGAGAAGGAAAACTTCAGGGTTGGACGCATCAGCGATCCTTACACTGCCACCTACTTTGCCAATCACGTCTTGCCCGATGAGGCAGCGCATCGGCTATCGATGATTGACTAGTATTTTCATGACTTCATTTTTCAAAGCTTTATTGTTGACAGACACGATTTATTGCCAGGAAAACGATTCATGACTCAACCAGTTGAAAAGACTCCAGACACCTACCTGCAATTCTCCGCTCCAGTTCGCCCCCATTCCCCAGAACTGCAAGCGCTGCTCAGCTACATTGCCCAGGCGCATCAGAACACGATCGCGATCGCATCCTGCCCTACAACATTATTGACCTGATTCGGCAGTCCCGGTTGGGTGCCCTGCGCATTCCCGTGTCGGAGGGTGGTGGTGGTGGCACAGCACGAGGACATTGGCGGCTTTTTTAGGGCAGAAATCCCTCCAATCAGCTTTAACGCACGCCCTACTCATCAAGAGGAAATTCAACCCTGCGATTGTTTGAGACTCTTTTTACTCGGTAGGAAACATTCCATGACTCAAACCACAGAAAAAACATCAGTTCCCAAATTTCAGTTTCCAACTCCGGTGAATCCGAATTCACCAGAACTGCAAGCCCTGTTTGACTACATTGCCCTGGGAGCCGCAGAGCGTGATCGCGATCGCATTCTTCCCTTCAACGAAATTGCTCTAATCCGGCAGTCCCGGTTGGGTGCCCTGCGAATTCCGGTTGCAGAGGGAGGGGCAGGCATTTCGGCAAGAGGGCTATTTGAGGTCATTATTCGCCTGGGGGATGCCGATCCCAATATTGCCCATATTGTGCGGAATCATTTTTCGATGACAGAGCGAATTTTGCGATCGCAGCGCAGTGAACGCAATCGACGCTGGCTCAAAGCCGTTGCTGACGGTGCGATCATCGGACTCGCATTTACAGAACTGGAGGCCAAACGGGCGGGTGGTGGTCAGGTGGTGAATACGAAACTGATTCCCGATGGCGATGGCTTTCGCCTGAATGGTACCAAATACTACAGCACTGGCAGTCTGTTTTCTGACCTGATTTTTATCAGTCTGCTGACTCCGGAGGGCGAAACCGCCTTCGCCATTTTACCTACCAACCGTGAAGGCATCGAACTGGTAGATGACTGGGATGGTTTTGGGCAGCGTCTTACGGGAACAGGCACCACCACGTTTACCCATGTGCGAGTAGAAGCCGATGAAGTGATTCGGGAAACTGATACAGATAAGGAATATCTTCCCTACAACATCGTCCCCCAATTAGTTCTGACAGCAGTTAACGCTGGAATTATTCGCAGTGTCCTGCGGGATGCGATCGCCCTCGTTCACAAGCGTCCCAGAACTTTCTATCACGCCGTATCTGAAGTAGCCACAGAAGATCCTCTGTTACAG
>JBIKWV010000435.1:0-4849 GCA_044356135.1 Elainellaceae cyanobacterium | reverse complement strand
AAAAAGAACTCTGCATCAGCAAAGCCAATGCAGAGCGATGAATCAGGCAGTGAGCAGTGTCAACCGAGCGCTAATCCTCGTCGTCCTCATCTAGATCCTCATCAAGGTCGTCGTCTAGCTCGTCCTCAATATCATCTTCCAGTTCAGGGCTGAGGTCATCGTCGAGATCGTCCAGATCATCCTCCAGGTCATCCTCCTGCTCCGCCTGGAAAGAATTGCGTCGTTCCAGCGATGCGCGGTTGAATTCCACCAGGTCTGCAACCGCCTGTTCGGGATCCGTCCGAATGGTGTCGTATAGCAGGCTCATGGCGATCGCCCCCACTTCCGGCGGATACTTCAGCGCATCCGGTTGTCCAAATAGACGAGGGAACACCTTCGTATTCCACTTCTGCCAGTCGAACTTCTTGTTGCCCCCCTTCTTTTTCACCTGGGCAGCAATATCCAGCCCCAGCTTTTCGCCGGGAGGCGTGTCCAACCTTTGTAGAAACGCGAGCCTCCCGCAGTTGCAGCTTCACGCCGTACTCTTTGAACACCAGATTCCGCAGTTCCTTCAGCAGGGCTGAGGCGTGAGTTTCTGGTGATCCTGCAACCGTTGGAGCTTTCGCTTTGGTGGTTGAGGTGGCACCGTTCGGAGCGGCTGCTGAAGATGGGGTTACCTTTGCTAGCTGCGAACTGGGGAATCCTTTTGAGCAGCCCTAATCCTGACCGCGCCCTGAAGGAGTTCATTGCTGTAGTCACATCCCTATCTCCCTGTGTCCTTTACTGGGACGATTTCGACAAGGGCTTTGCGGGTTGGGAATCTAATGCGGATGGCGGAATTGCCCGTCGTCTCTCTGCTGCTTTACTGACCTGGATGCAGGAACACCAGGAGCCGATTTATACGATCGCAACCGTGAACCGTTTAGGGCTGCTGCCACCCGAACTGGTACGGCGGTTTGAGGATATCTTCTTTGTGGACTTGCCCCATGAGGGAGCCAGATATGAGGTGTTTAATCTGCATCTGGCGAAGTACTTTCCGGCATTTCGAGGGGGAGAGCGATCGCCCTGGAGCGATGACCAGTGGCGCAGGCTGTTAACCGAATACCGGATTTTCACACCTGCTGAGATTGGCAATGTGGTGCGACGATGTGCAGAGGAAGCATTCTATCACGGTAGACCGGGGCAGTGAGTTAGAGGATTTGTTGGGGCAGCGACAGCAGTTTACCCCAGCAATGGAGCGGGAGTCGGAGCAGATGCAGGCAATTCGAAATCAGGCGACGTATGCGAGACCTGCGAGTGGGGGTGATGGATCGAGGTTTGCTTATGTTTATCGAGAGTTGTTTGATTCACATTCAGGGGATTAAAATTAAATGGGAATGATTTTGTTGGAATTAGCTGAAAATTTCTGTGTAAAGCATTTGTCAAATGGTTAAGCCAAGGTAGGGACTATGCTCCCGGTGAAAGTCTTAACCTCGCACACTGGCATAGTCCCCTATTTTTCCCACAAGTGATATACAGCTTGTGCAGTTTATTTAATTCCAGGTCTTCGGTGAGAACCAGTTGTAACTTGAGGTCTTAACGTTAATTTTCTTGGGAATCACTTTGAGTTCGGTGAAAGTGTCTGCCATGTTTTGCAAAGCGGTCAGCACTTCTTCGTTGAGTGGTTCAATTCGGCGATCGCCCTGACGGCTCTGAACCGTCTCCATAATATCCAGTGGCAAATTGTATCGCTCTGCCAAAAGCTTTGCTGCGTCCTTAGGATTATTTCTTGCCCAGGTTGCAACGTTATTGACTTCTTCCAGAATGGTATTCAGCAGTTCGGGTTGCTCCTTTACAAAACTGGGTGCGGCGTAGTAAAAAGCTGGGCTTTCGACCGAAACCTTATCTTTGAAAATAGTGCCTGCATCTGCGATCCGGCGAACCTTTAAGTTCTTCTCAGCCTCAGCAGTGTAAGGGTCCCAGATCACCCATGCGTCAAAATCTCCGCGCTCAAAGGCGGGGCGCGCATCCTGAGGAGACAGATAGACTGGCTCAATGTCTTCGAAGGTCAGACCGACATCCTGTAAGGCTCGAACAATCAGGTACTGGGAGCTGGCTCCTTTGGCGAATCCTACTTTCTTGCCCTTGAGGTCTGCCAGCGTTTTAATCGGTGAGCTGTCTAGCACCAGAATCGGTTGTCCCTTGGGACTTGACGCAATTTCTTTCGCCACGCGAACAAAGGGTTTATCACCCGCCTGGGCAAACACACTGCCAGTTGCGCCGCCGCCGCCAAATACAACCGTTCCGACACCCATCGCTTCCAGGAGGGGTGCCGTTGAGGGAAACTCCGCCCACTCTAAGGCAATTCCCTGTTCCTTAAGGCGTTTCTCCAGGTTACCCTGCGCCTTGAGAAACTCAAGGTTCGCCATCCCCTTCTGGTGCGCCAGTTTCAGTACGGACACCTGACTGGTCTGAGGTGGGGGCGATGGAGCCTGCGCTGGAGAACTACTGACATCGGCGGTCGGTGCCGTACTGGTGCAGGCGCTGATGATTAGACTCAGCCCCAGACCAATGCTGAACAAAACTGCGATGCTCGACAAACTCGACGCTGTAAACAATCGGAACGAGAATACTTGCTTAGACAGACGTAATAGCCAATTGATCAGTCGTATGAACATAAGAATTCCTCCTGTAGCGATCGCGCTACAAGTATTGAGAAGAGAGTTTTGTGCAGTGGAGAACGCCGTCGTTAATGCGGCTAATCGTTGATGCTGACCAGTTTTGGCAGGCGATCGCCTGGAATCTCCAGGAGATAGGACAACACCTGCCGCCGCCAGACATCGTAAATCACGTCAAAGCCTTCGACCTCAAAACCCAGAGCACGCTGGGCACGTTGCCAGAAGTCGCGCAGGTAGGGATTGCGGAGCAGTTGCAGTTCGTTGTCGAGCTTCAGCAATTGGGTTGCCCATGCTTTCCGCTCCTCCGCAGAAGCCTGGTCGTAGCGGCGCTGCCACCACTCCACGACACCCAGACGATGGACTGCCTCATCTGGAAGAATGCGCTCAACGGCGTATGCTGAGGATTGGGGTTCGCTAATGCGGGTCAGGCGACTGGTCAGCAGCAGAATGGCGACAATGTGCAGTTCATAGTGCAGTTCATAGGCGATGAAGCCCAGCCAGTTGCGCAGTGGCAGATCACCAATATAGTCCCAGTGGCGCTGCACCTGCTGGTTAATTGCCTCGACCGGATCATGTCCAGACAGGTCTTTGACCCGCTGTCGGGTATCCTGCGAATGTGCGCCATCGTCGCCAATCTGTCTGCTGAGAAAAAGCTGCACATCGGCGTTCTCGACGGTGTTCTCGAGGAAAAGCTGGGCGATCGCCTTTGCCGTAATCTGCACGATAAATAAATCATGAGCAGCGCCAGCAATCCGATACTGGTAAAAAGTCTCCCATTCCGCTTTGTTCTTGGGGGGACGAGGCTCGTACTGTTTGGTGAGAGGAAGATAGGGGGCGTATTCTGAAATCAACCGATTGAAGATCTCAATTTCATAATCGGTTGTCCAGGCTGGGCGAGTGAGGGTTGCGGTCATTCGGTTCTCCTTTTGGTATAACAGCAGAATGCTGGTTGAGAATGTGCGAGCAGTTTATTGGTGGCGAAAATGAAGAAAGACCTGATTTATGAATGGAAACGTGATGAATATTTCATCAGTACAGACAGAGATCGGCTGGATGTAGCGATGATTCACAAAGAACTAGCTCAGTCCTACTGGTCAAAGGGAATACCAATAGAAATTGTCAGATGCTCGATTGAAAATAGTTTTGTGTTCGGCCTGTATCATAAAGATACACAGATTGGATTTGCACGAGTGATTACGGATAATGCAACATTTGCGTACCTGGCGGATGTTTTTGTTGTGAATCGTTTTCGCGGACAGGGGTTGGGGAAATGGCTGATCTCTGTCATTGTCAACTGCCCCGATCTTCAAGGACTCCGGAGGTGGCTATTGGCAACCAGAAATGCTCATGGGCTATATCAGCAATTTGGTTTTACTGCACTTGCAAACCCTGGAATCTTTATGGAAAGAAATTTTCCAGATGTATACCAGCAGGCTAAGAATCAGTTTGCAATAGACGGTTCGCCTGACTCCTAAGCCACCAACTGTAGCGATCGCACGCGCGGCATAACCTCCTCTGAAAACCGCTTCATCTCGGTGGTGAACGGTTGAAATTGCAGCATGAAAGTTTCGACACCAGCGCTGACGAAATCGGCAATGCGATCGGCAACCGTATCATAACTGCCCACCAGCCCCGCAGCAGTGCCGCCATTACTGCCAATACTGGGATATTTCGCCATGTTCTTGAACATGAGAACATCCGGGTCAACCCCGCGCATCAGCTCTGAGCGATCGTCCTGGGAAGCCAGCGCACTCAGGTAGTGGAATTCCTCCTGTGCTTCTGTATCGGTGGGACGGGCGATGACAAAGGCAGACATGGCAAACTTGAGCGGTTCTGGCTGCCAACGGGGAAACTGCCGCACCTGGGCGATTGTTTCACGGATCACCTCCAGAGGACGACCATTCAGGAAAAATACGTCGGCTTCTCTGGCCGCCAGCAGTTTTGCTGGATCAGACTCACCGCCCAGGTAAACGCGAGGGTGGGGTTCGGCAACTGCACCCGGCAGAAAATTCAGACTGCCAATCTGAAAATAGTCTCCGTTGAAAGTCACCTTTTCTCCTTGCCAGAGGGCTTTCACGACGCGAATCCATTCCTCTGAGTAGCGATACCGCTCATCGTGGGCTGGAAAGGGAATGCCCGTCTTTTCCATTTCAGGTTTAAACCAGGCGCTCACCAGATTGATCGAAAACCGTCCGCTGCTGATTGCATCAATG
>JBIKWV010000433.1:0-4850 GCA_044356135.1 Elainellaceae cyanobacterium | reverse complement strand
GGGGCCCGCCCCCCCCCCCCCCACGCTAAAACTGGGATTTTATTTTATGTTGAGGTTTCCCACCAAAGTAAATCGGCATAGGGGGCGTAGGCCAGCCCACGGGCAATACAGTGCGCCAAACCCGTGCCCGGTTTGAGGCGATAGAAGCCCTCTACCGTTCGCTCTCCGGTGATGAAGGGGCGATCGCGCTCATCCACATTGCTGGTGATCAGGGTGGCGCTCTCGGCATCGGTGCGGGCCACAATCAGCGTCGGCACGCCCATCACATCTGCCGCCAGACGGGCAGCCGTCAGATTACGAATGTGGGCAGCGGTGGGAATCAGGACTTTTCCGCCTAAATGGCCACATTTCTTCTCTGAAGCCAGTTGGTCCTCGAAGTGAACGCCTGCGGCTCCCGCTTCGATGTAGGCTTTCATAAACCGCTCATCGGAGTCAGAAGCCACATTCCTAAGCCTCCAGGAAGTTCCCGCCAAATCCACCCCCTCCCGGTGTCTCGATCACAAACGCATCTCCAGGATGCATCTGCACCTCCGCTTTCCCCGGCAGTGCTTCGACGGTTCCATCCTGACGAATGACAGAATTCCGTCCGATCGCCCCCGGTTCACCCCCCGCCAGCCCAAACGGGGGAATCACGCGATGGCCTGACAGAATGGCAGCGGTCATGGCTTCCCGGAATTGAATGTGGCGAATCACGCCATTGCCGCCTTTGTGGTTTCCCTGTCCGCCGCTATTGGGGCGAATAGAAAACTCTTGCACCAGCACCGGGAATCGCCACTCCAGCACCTCCGGGTCGGTCAGTCGGGAATTGGTCATGTGAGTCTGTACGGCATCGGTGCCATCAAACGATGCGCCTGCGCCAGAACCACCGCAGATCGTTTCGTAATACTGGTGCTGAGCGTTGCCAAAGGTGAAGTTGTTCATCGTACCCTGGGCGGCGGCCATCACTCCTAAAGCGCCGTAGAGGGCATTGGCGATCGCCTGTGAGGTTTCCACATTGCCCGCCACCACCGCAGCCGGATAGCGGGGATTCAGCAGACAGCCTTCGGGAATGATGATCTCCAGCGGTTTAAGACAGCCAGCGTTGAGGGGAATATCGTCCTCAACCAGCGTCCGAAACACGTACAGAACGACGGCCTTACAAATTGCCAGAGGGGCATTCAAATTTGTCGGCTGTTGTGGGGACGTGCCCGTGAAATCCACGCGGGCTGATCGTGCCTGTTGGTCAATTGTAATTTGAACACAAATCTCGCTGCCGTCGTCCATCGGGTATGCAAACTGACCATCTTTGAGAACAGCGATCGCTCGCCGCACCGACTCCTCTGCATTGGCCTGGATATGCTGCATATAGGTCTGCACCGTTTCCAGGCCGTAATGGGCCACCATGCGATGCAGTTCCTGCACTCCCCGCTCGTTGGCGGCAATCTGCGCCTGGAGATCCGCCAGGTTTTGTACGGGATTGCGAACCGGATAACTGCCTTCCGTCAACAGTTTCGTCAGGGTCGCCTCCTGGAAACGCCCCTGATCGACAATCTGCACGTTATCGAGCAGGATGCCCTCCTGGTCAATGGTTGTACTATGGGGCGGCATTGAGCCAGGGGTAATTCCTCCAATGTCGGCGTGATGTCCACGAGATGCAACGTAGAATTCAGGCGTATTCGTTTCCAGGAATACAGGCGTGATGACGGTGATATCTGGCAGATGAGTGCCACCGTCATAGGGATTGTTAGAAACGTAGACATCACCCGGCTTCATTTGATCGCCCTTTGCCTGAATCAAACTGTGGACGCTTTCACTCATTGATCCGAGATGTACCGGGATATGGGGCGCATTGGCAACGAGCTGTCCCCCCCGATCAAAAATTGCACAGGAAAAGTCCAGCCGTTCCTTGATATTGACCGAATAGCTGGTGTTTTGCAGCGTCACGCCCATTTCTTCGGCGATCGCCCGCACCAGATTATTGAAAATCTCCAGTAGTACGGGATCAGGAGCCACCGCTTGCACCTGCACGGAACTGTTTTTTCTCTGTGTTTCACTATCCTCCCGACTCAAAACTAGATGATTCAGCGAGGTGATTTCTGCAACCCATCCCGGCTCGATCACGTTGGTACCCGTCGGTTCCAGAATTAGCGCGGTACCCGTGATGCGATCGCCCGGTCGCAGATCATCCCGTTGATACACTGGCGTATCATGCCAGTTCCCTTTCGTGTAGATCTGAATCGATGCAATGGGCGTCAGTGCTGTGGTTCGGGTGGATGCAATGGTTGACTCTATGCGATCGCCTGTTTGCCCCACGCCTTCTACTGAAACTGCTTCCACCATCAGCGCTTTGTCCGGCATGGTGAATCCGTACCGCAGCTGGTAGACTTGCTCGAAGCGATCGCGCAGGACAGTGCAACGATCACGGCCCTCCTCATCCCCGATTGCAGGCACATTGTAATCGACCACCAGCACCGAGTCCGTCCCCACATACCGGAGATGCACTTTGAACAGCATTTCAATTTGATCGGGCTGGATGCCCTGCTCTGTCAGTTCTGTTCGGCCTTCGGCAGCCAGGGTATTCAGTATCTGATTCAGGGCTGGAATTGCATCCGGGGTTAACGCTGCTTCGACCGCCTTTTCTTTGAGCGTTCGCACATCGGCCAGTCCAATTCCGTAGGCAGACAAAACTCCAGCGTAGGGATGAATGAAAATCTGTCTCATACCCAGCGTTTCGGCAATCAGGCAGGCGTGTTGCCCCCCCGCACCACCAAAGCAGCACAGGGTGTATTCCGTCACGTCGTAGCCGCGCTGCACCGAAATTTTTTTAATGGCGTTGGCCATTTTGTCGATGGCGATCGCCAGAAAGCCTTCGGCCACCTGCTCCGGTGTGCGCTGACTGCCTGTTTTCGCGGCAATTTCCACTGCAAGTTGAGTAAACTTCTGATGGACAATTTCCGCATCTAGCGGCAGGTTCCCCTGCGGCCCAAACACCGCCGGAAAGAAAGCAGCCTGAAGTTTGCCAACCATCACGTTGCAGTCCGTCACCGTCAGCGGGCCACCCCGACGGTAGCAGGCGGGTCCCGGATCGGCCCCCGCCGACTCCGGCCCCACCCGGTAACGAGCGCCATCAAAGTTCAGAATCGAGCCGCCGCCCGCCGCTACCGTGTGAATGGACATCATGGGTGCCCGCAGTCGAACTCCCGCGACTTCCGTCTCAAAGGTGCGCTCGTATTCCCCGTTGAAGTGCGAGACATCCGTCGAGGTGCCGCCCATATCAAACCCGATAATCTGATGAAATCCGGCCATTGTGCTGGTTTTGACCGCCCCCACAATGCCGCCCGCAGGCCCCGATAGAATACTGTCTTTGCCCTGAAAGCGGCTTGCTTCAATCAGTCCACCATTCGACTGCATGAACATTAATTGGGGCATTAATTGGGGCATCCCGGAGGATGAAGCGATCGCTTCTTCACCGATTAATTCCGACGAAACCTGATTGACGTAGCGGCGCAGAATCGGGGACAGGTAGGCATCCACCACGGTCGTGTCGCCGCGACTGATCAGCTTCATCAGGGGACTCACTTCGTGGGAAACCGACACCTGCGTAAACCCCATCTTCCGCACGATCGCCGCAATTTGCTGTTCGTGCTGGGGATAGCGGTAACCGTGCAGAAAAGCGATCGCCACCGAGCGAATCCCCGCATCCCAGGCGTTTTGGAGCGCCTGCATCAGGGTGTCGTCCACCTGGAGGGGCAGCAATTCTTCACCCTGCGCCGTGTAGCGTTCCTCCACCTCAATCACCCGCTCGTACAGCATCTCCGGCAGCACAATGTGACGGGCGAAAATATTGGGACGGTTCTGATAGCCAATCTGCAGGGCATCTCGAAATCCTCTGGTGATCAGCAGGAGGGTGCGATCGCCTTTGCGCTCCAGCAGCGCGTTGGTGGCGACTGTGGTGCCCATTTTCACGGCGGCAATTTGCTCTGTGGGGATGGGGGCACCGGGTGCAACACCGAGAAGCTCACGAATTCCCTGAATGGCGGCATCTCTGTAGCACTCGGGATTTTCTGACAGCAGTTTATGCACCACAATTTCACCGTCGGGACGCTGTGCCACGATGTCCGTGAAGGTGCCACCCCGATCAATCCAGAACTGCCAGCCAGCAGCAGGCACGATGGATGAGGTTTCAATTCCGTCCATCATGATGGCTCCTGATGAAATGTCAACGCTCCCACCTGTCGCCCATTGACCGACCAGTTCCTGACGCGACTGGGCACCAGTTCCAAATCGGCATGATTAACGGTAGATAGTGTCGTCAAAAATTCCTCCCAGGGCATAAAGGGAAGCCTGCTGTAAATCTGCTGGAGTGGGATTGGATGGCCCCAGATGTGGTCACCGGAGACGCTTTGTTGACAGAGCGATCGCCACACCTCAAACAACTTTTCGCCAAAGTCAGTGACCTTCTCTGTCGATACTGATAAATCCCCCTGCGCCACGGCTTTACGAAATTTTTGCAGCATGTCGTAGCGCGTCACCGTGGGGTTAAAATCACCCGTCTGGCTGGGGATCTGTCCCCACTCGCTGCGCCGCACCTCAATAAACTTGTCGATCGCGGCCAGTACGAGCTGTTGTGCTGCAAGTTCCTGCGGGTCTGGTGGGGGAGCGGACGAAGGCGGAGCAGGGGCGATCGACTCTGGTTGGGGTGCTGTCAGTTCTGGAACCGTTGACGCCACGTCTGACGGTTTCTTGCCTCGCTGCTTGCCCATACCGTTGCTAAAAATGGTGCGTTGGATGTCCCTGATTGTAGAGCAATCTTCAGTCTGCTACGGTTACTGGACTTTTGACTAAATTGCGCCGATTTTTCCTGAAACGCT
>JBIKWV010000434.1:0-4850 GCA_044356135.1 Elainellaceae cyanobacterium | reverse complement strand
AGCGATGCTAGAGCTGACTTGCCCTGCTGGGGTGAATTAAGTTTACGCTCCAGCCCCTGTTTCGACTGGCAGATCAGGTTGAGACGAATACTCCGTCCAGGAACCCTCGTAAACGCGCACGTTGGGGTAGCCCAGCAGGTGCTTCAGCACAACGTATTGCAGCGTCGCTTCCCGTCCGGTGCTGCACGTCACAATGATATTGTCCGATTGACTGACATTGCGCTGTGCCAGAAGTTGACGGATCTCATCCAGCGATTTGAGCTGGTGGAAGTTGGTTTCGCCTGCGGTGAAGGTGGGCCAGGGGATGTTCTTGGCACCGGGAATGTGACCGTTGCGAACCCAGATGTTTTCCTGCCCAGAGAACAGGTTTGCAGGACGGGGATCAATAAAGGTGACACCCGGTTTACGGATAGACTGCTTGACCTCGCTGAGACTGACTCGAATCGCAGGGTTATCGCGCACGGTCAAATTACCGGGGCTGTAGCGAGGAAACTCCTTAGTAACAGGGAGTTGTGCGGCCTTGTAGCCAGCAAATCCGCCATCGAGGATCGATACATTGGTCAGTCCACTGCGCTCCAGCAGGTAAGCAACCATCGACGCACCCAGCACATCGCGTCCATCAGAATAGACCAACACCTTACTGTTGTTGTTAATTCCTGTTGCTCTAAACAGTTCCTGGAGTTTTGCGGGTTGCCAGTACTGCACGGGTAATGTGCCATTGGGACCCCGGAAGGAGTTATCCGGGATGTGAACCGCGTTGGGAATGTGGGCGGTGAAGTAGTCAAAGGGGTTGATGCGGACATCCAGAATCCGCAGGTTTCGATCGCCCGCGTGCTGAGCGACCCAGGCTGGAGGAACAAACTTAGGCCCTGTGGACTGGGCACTGGCGGTAATATGGGGAAGGAGGGGAATGGCGATCGCAAATACCAGCAGCGACGCAACAAAGGCTGCCAGTTTTGTTTGCCAGTGCTTCAGACTGACACTTCCGAGAAATTGGACTTTCATTGACTGACTCCTTATCAGGTTATCAGGTTACAACGCTGCTCTTCGACTGAGGCGAAATACTTAAAATCGACAAAAATATCGTACTTTCTGGTTTGCATTCTCCCATATCCAATTCCCATCAATCAAGATCTTATCCATAGAGAAAAACTGATGCAGATGATGCAGATTTCCACCATTTCTCCAGCAAGCCACCCGAATTACTCGCCCACTCAATGCTGTCATGCCAGGAATCATCGAGTTTTTGGAGCCTCACACCCTCAAGCCCCTAATTATTGGTCAAGTTACTGTATTAATTCCAGTGTGATGCATTATCATGCTGAAGAACAAGAGTTTGCCAAATTTCGATCGACGTTTCGTAGTTTCTGGTCAGAGCCATGTTAAATCGACAAACCCGTTCCCTTAAGGGACTTCTCATGTTTGTTCTGGGGCTGGGGCTGAGTGTGGCGATCGCCGCCTGCACTGCTCCCGCCAATCAAACCAGCTCCACCACCAGCCCCGCTGCTTCTCCCGCCGCAGAAGCCAAGCAGCCCGCTGAAATTACTTTGGTCTCCTTTGCGGTCACCAAAGCTGCCTATGAAAATATCATTCCTCTCTTTACTGAGCAGTGGAAGGCGCAACATAACCAGGAAGTCACCTTCAGACAAAGCTACGGTGGCTCTGGTTCCCAGACCCGTGCGGTGATCGACGGACTGGAAGCAGACGTGGTGGCTCTTGCCCTCGCACTTGATACCAAAAAGATTGAAAAGGCAGGACTCATTCAACCGGGTTGGGAGAAGGAACTGCCCAATGAATCAATTGTGACCAAGTCGGTTGCTGTTCTCGTCACCCGTGAGGATAACCCCAAAGCAATCAAAGGCTGGGCAGACCTGGCAAAGCCTGATGTCAAAGTGATTACGGCCAATCCAAAAACCTCTGGCGGTGCCCGCTGGAACTTCCTGGGACTGTGGGGGTCAGTGACACAAACCGGGGGAGATGACGCGAAAGCGCTGGACTTTACGACCACTGTGTTTAAGAACGCGCCTGTACTCCCCAGAGATGCGCGGGAAGCAACCGATGTATTCTTCAAACAGGGTCAGGGGGATGTGCTGATCAACTATGAGAATGAGGTGCTGCTGGCGAAGCAAAAAGGTGAGGCGCTGCCGTATGTGATCCCCGATGTCAATATCTCGATTGACAACCCGATTGCCGTTGTTGATACGAATGTAGATAAGCACGGCAATCGTGAAGTTACTGAAGCCTTTGTGCAATTCCTGTTTACGCCCGAAGCACAGCGCGAGTTTGCCAAAGTTGGATTCCGCCCTGTTGAGCAGACGGTTGCTTCGGAGTTTAGCAGCCAGTATCCAGCCGTCAAGCAACTGTTTACCGTTGCTGATTTTGGCGGCTGGGGTGAGATCCAGAAGAAGTTCTTTGATGACAACGCAACATTTGACCAGATTCAGAAAAGCATTGGTAAATCGTAGCTGTCAGTCATCAGCATGAATGTTGCAATCGCAACATTCATGCTCATCCTACATTCCTTTCATTCGTTCCTATGACTACTGCTGGTACTCAAAGGCGATCGCCTCGCCAATCCTGGTTCTCATCTTTCACCCATGTCTCCTGGCCCTGGCGCATCACCTGGTTCTACCTGACGGTGATGCTGTTTGTGCCCACTGTTGCCCTGTTTCTCAAGGCTGGTACGCTTCCACCAGAGCGGATTTGGGAAATTGCCACTGACCCGGTGGCCCTGTCTGCCTACAATGTGACCTTTGTAACGGCGGCGGCAGCAGCAGCATTGAATGGCATTGCAGGACTGGCAACGGCCTGGGTGCTGGTACGCTACAACTTCCCCTTCAAACGCATTCTGGACGCTGCTGTTGATCTGCCCTTCGCGCTCCCCACCTCGGTGGCGGGTCTGACGCTGGCGACAGTCTACAGTGAGAACGGTTGGCTTGGTTCGCTGCTGGTTCCCTTTGGTATCAAAGTGGCGTTCACTCGCCTGGGGGTGTGGGTGGCGATGGTGTTTATCTCACTGCCGTTTGTGGTGCGGACAGTGCAGCCCGTGTTGCAGGATATGGAAGCCGAGATTGAAGAGGCCGCCTGGTGTCTCGGTGCCAATCGCTGGCAGACATTTATCCGTGTTGTGTTTCCACCGCTGTTGCCTGCTGTCCTCACAGGGGTTGCACTGGGATTTGCACGGGCCGTTGGAGAATTCGGTTCCGTTGTAATTATTTCCGGCAACATTCCGATGGAGGATCTGATCGCACCTGTATTAATTTTCCAGCGTCTGGAGCAGTTTGACTATGCGGGTGCAACCGTGATCGGCTGTGTACTGTTGCTCGTTTCTTTAATTCTGCTGTTCCTCATTAACTGGTTGCAAGCCTGGGGTCGCCGCTATGACAACTAATCCGCTGCCTGTTGAAGATGCCCGTTCCATTCCTCCCAGAGGTAAACGAGCAGCATCAGAACCCCAGAGTTGGGTCAAAAATCTACTGATTGTGGGGGTGGTACTCTACCTCCTGCTGGTGCTGTTTGTGCCGACCCTGAATGTTTTTGTGCAGGCGTTCAGTGAAGGAATTGGACCATTTCTGCATACATTTACCGAACCAGATTTTCAGCAGGCAGTGTGGTTGACGTTTATTATGGCGGCAACCGCAGTCCCTCTGAATACTGCATTTGGGCTATGTGCGGCATGGGCGATCGCCCGCAAGCAGTTCCCTGGTCGCACGCTGATCACCAGCATCATTGACCTGCCGTTCTCGATCTCACCCGTGGTCGCTGGCTTGATGATTGTTCTGCTATACGGTCGTAATGGCTGGTTTGGCCCCTGGCTCGAAGCCCACAATATCGACATTATTTTTGCGCTTCCAGGCATGATTCTGGCTTCCGCATTTGTGACGATGCCGTTTGTGGCACGGGAAGTGATTCCCATGCTGGATGAGGTTGGGATGGATGGCGATGAGGCGGCAAAAACACTGGGAGCGAGTGGTTGGCAAATTTTTTGGCGGGTCACACTCCCAGCCATCCGGTGGAGCCTGCTGTACGGGATGATTTTGACCAATGCCAGAGCAATGGGCGAATTCGGTGCGGTCTCGGTTGTATCGGGCAGTATTGCTGGACAGACTCAATCTCTGCCGTTGTTTGTAGAGGAAGCCTACAAGCAGTACAACAACGTCGGAGCCTATACCGCTGCCACAGTTCTCGCCTGTCTGGCGATCCTGACACTGGTTCTGAAGGAGATTGTCGAACGCCAAACCAAGATCAAGCAGGCTGAATAAACAATACTCACACGCTCCCACACTGGAGGTTTTTATGGCGACCCTGGAATCCTTCAATCCAAACTCCACCAATCATGTATCTGAAGAAGATACACGGCAGACGCAGACCCGTGTTCGTCTGCAAATTCCGAAGCGGTACAAGCAGGAACCGATTATTTCGGATCTGATTAGCCGCTATGGGTTGACTGTCAACATTACAGCTGCGCTCCTGAGTGCAAATGCAAATGAGGATGGCTGGTTTGACCTGGACTTATACGGGACTGCGGAACAAATTCAGGACGGGTTGATTTATCTGAATGACCTGGATTTAAAGATCTGGCGGGATACGGACGAGGAAAACTGGTGAGGAGCGCTAATATTGCTCCGGAAATTGAATAGGATGCTGTGTCTGGGCGCGCTTCGCGCGCCCAGACACAGCATCCTATTCAATTCCTGTACTCTAAAACTTTGCCGAGGCAATAGATATCCAAACGCAGTGGCCGAAAACTGATGTGCTGGTGATCGGAGGCGGAGGTGATCGGAGGCGGAACAACTGGCACGATGGTGGGGAGTAAGAGCCTATCCGAAAACCCAAATTCTGGAGGGCGC